>JAKALV010000376.1 GCA_021824055.1 Acidobacteriota bacterium | reverse complement strand
CCTGTTCATGGGCTACCCCAACCGTGTCTACATCGAGGGCAAGAGCGCGAAGAACGACACGTTTGAGGATATGGGCGTCTGGATGAAGGACTACGAACACCCGCTGTGGAAGGAAATCGCGCAGAAGGCGGCCGGCGCGGGCCATGGCGGCATGGACTTCATCGAGGACTGGCGGCTGATCAAGTGCCTGAACGAAGGCACGCCGACCGATTTCACCGTGTACGACGCGGCGGCGATCAGCGCCGTGGTGGGACTGAGCGTGCAGTCGGTGGCCAGGCAGGGGCAGCCCGTGTCGTTCCCCGATTTCACCCGCGGCAAGTGGAAGACCTCGGCGCCGTGGGAGATCGTGCACGCCTGAGCTGATGACGCGGGACACTGCGACGCCCGGCTCGGGCCGGGCACGCCGCGCCGTCGTGCTCGCGCGCGGCGCCGGCACGCGGATGCGCGCCGCGGATGCCCAGGCGCCGCTCTTGCCGGACCAGGCACAGGCCGCGGCATCGGGCCACAAGGCGCTGATGCCGATTGCCGGCCGCCCATTTCTCGATTTCGTGCTGCGTGCGCTTGCCGAGGCCGGCATCACCGAGGTGGCGCTCGTCGTGGCGCCTGACCACCGCGAGATGCGGGCGGCCTATCCGGGCGACCTCGGTCCCGCGGGGCTGCGGCTGGCCTGGCTCGTTCAGACGGACGCGCGCGGCACCGCGGATGCCGTGCTGGCCGCCCGGGAGTGGACGGGCGACGAGGCCTTTCTCGTGATCAACGGCGACAACGTGTACCCCGTGGCGGCGCTCCGCGCGCTCGCGGACCTCGGCGGGCCGGGCCTGGCGGGATTCGAGCGCGACAATCTGGTCGCCACCGGCAATATCTCGGCGGATCGCATCGCGGCCTTCGCGCTGGTGGAGGCCGATGGGGACGGCGATCTAAGCCGGATCGTCGAGAAGCCGGCTGCGAATGACGTCGAGCGAGCGGGCGCGACCGCGCTGGTCAGCATGAATCTGTGGCGGTTCGACCGTCGCATTTTCGAGGCGTGCCGCGATGTCGCGCCTTCGCCGCGCGGGGAAAAAGAGCTGCCGGCGGCCGCCATGCTGGCGCTGTCGCGCGGCATGTCATTCACCGTAGTGCGCGCGCGCGGGCCCGTCCTGGACCTGTCGTGTCGCAGTGATGTGGCCGGGGTGACGCGGCGACTCACGGGAGGCGGCGCGACCGCATGATGATCCTGACGCGCGAGACCGTGCTCGACGTCAAAGCCGCGCTGAAGTCGCGCGTTGAGCAGGCCCTGGCATCGCGTGGCGTGGGGGGGGCACTGCGATGGTGGTGGGTGCCGGGACGTGTCGAGGTGTTCGGCAAGCACACCGACTACGGCGGCGGCCCGTCGCTCATGGGGGCGCTGCCGCGCGGGTTTCTGCTGGCGGGCGCCCCACGCGCGGATGGGAAGGTCCGCATTCTCGACGCCGGCGACGGTTCTGCGTTTGAGCTGGATCTGGCCACCGGGGCGACGGTGCCCCAGACGGTGGCCGGCTGGCGGCGCTATGCCAACATCCTCGCCCGGCGCCTGGCGCGCGATTTTCCCGGGGCGTCGCTGGGGGCGGATCTCTCGCTGGCGAGCGACCTCCCGCGCGCCTCGGGCATGAGCAGTTCCTCCGCGCTCGTCGTCGGCCTGGCGCACGCGCTGACGCGGCTCGGCCGCCTCGACGAACGCGACGACTGGAAGGCGGTGTTCACGTCGCCGGTGGATGAGAGTAGTTACTTCGCGTGCCTGGAGAACGGCCTGCCGTTTGGTCCGTTCGCCGGCGATGGCGGGCTCGGCACATTTGGCGGCAGTGAAGACCAGACGGCGATTGTCTGCTGCCGTCCCGGATATCTTTCGCAGTTCGCGTACATGCCGGTGCGTCACATCCGCGATGTGCCGGTGCCGGACTCCTGGACGTTCGTGCTCGCGTCGAGCGGCATTGCCGCGGAGAAGGCGGGACGGGCGCAGGCGCAGTACAACCGCGCGTCGCTCAGCGTCCGCGCGTTGATCGATCTCTGGCGGGCGCATGTGGGGCCGGCCGGTTCGCTGACCGAGGCCCTGTCATCCGATCCCGGCGCCGAGGCGCGCCTGCGCGGGGTGATCGATCAGCATGCCGGCGGCGAGTGGCCGCGAGAGCTGCTCCAGATCCGGCTCAGCCATTTCGCGCGCGAGTACCCGCGTGTGTCCGAGGCGGCCGCCGCGTTTGCCGCGGCGGACACGGCGCGGATTGCCGCGCTCGCGGCCGCGTCGCATGACGATGCCGACACGCTGCTCGGCAATCAGCTGCCGGAGACGAACGCGCTCGTGTCGCTGGCCACGCAGCAGGGCGCGATCGGCGCCAGCGCATTCGGCGCGGGATTCGGCGGCAGCGTGTGGGCGCTCATCGACGAGTCCGACCTGGCGGCCGTGCAGCAGTTCGGCGAGCGCTGGCTCGCGGCCTATCGGGCCGCCTTTCCCCAGCGCGCCGCGCTGTCCACCTGGTTCCCCGCCAGACCCGGCGCGCCACTGACGGACATCTAGAACACCCGAGGTTCGGCAGGTTCGACAGGTTCGGGGAACTTCGCGGGCGGTTCGGGTCGCTTCGCGCGCAGTGCGGTTCCTATTTGATATTGATTGTTCCGCGAAACTTCGTATTGAACGGATCGTCGTGGTCGTGGTACCCGCAGGTGCGGGCCGTGTTGAGGTTGCCGGTCTGCACCTGTTGCCCTGGCTGAAGAAACCCGACTGAGTTGATCGCCGGGCAGTCGGTATGGTCCGGATGGGGGTCGGACGTCATGTTGTGCGACCGCGAGTCGTTGTTGATGAACAACACGCGCGCGCCCAGGGCGACGTCGATATTGTTGGGACTCACGCCGGCCGCCGTGATGGTGATGGTGGTCGTCTGAACGGCCGCGGTCAGCACCGGCGACGCCGGAGACGACGAACTGCCACCGCACGCCGTGGCCGCCAGCAGCACGCACAGCGGCAGCGGCTGCAGGACGCGCTTCAAGTTGTGCATGAGGCCATTCTAGCCGTCGGCCGACGGCCCGGCCCAACCTCGGGTTACAATATTCCAGCAATTCTCAAGGAGAAGGAATGGCCTACGTCATCACGGAACCCTGCATCGGCACC
>JAKALV010000375.1 GCA_021824055.1 Acidobacteriota bacterium | reverse complement strand
TGGGGTTCGGGAGGTTCGTGGGGTTCGTGGGGTTCGCCGTACGCAGAAGAGGGGCTCGCAAGGTGTGAACCTCACGAACCCCTCGAACCTTCCGAACCCCGCGAACCGCTATTTCACTATCGGAGGTAGCGCCACGACCTGGAAGCTCTGCGGCGTTCCGACCGGCGTCACTGTATCGCCGACCTGCTTGCCGAGCGTCGCGGTATAGCGGCCAGGTGCGACAAGCGCACCGAGGCCTCTGCTCTGACAGCTATTCCCGCCGCCACCGCCACCGAAACCTCGACCGGCCGGAGCCGCCCCTGAACCGTCCGTGCAGAGGTCCCAGTTCGCGCGGTGTATGCCCGCGGCTTGGTCGGGCGTCAGCCGGCGCGCCTGCTTGCCGGCGCTGTCAGTGAGTGTGATGACGTACTTCGCGCCGTTTCCGGCCGCCGCGCCGAGGCTGTACGTCAGCATCGCGCCCACCGCGGGATTCGGCGTGGTCTCATTCATCCATGCGGCCTGCTCGTAACCGGCGGGCGTGAACACGAACGCCGCGTCGCGCGTGGGGTAGAGCTGCCCTTCGGAGGCGAGCGACTCGTTCGTGATTCCGCGCAGCGCGCTGAAGTCGTCGAGGATGTAGAACCCGCGGCCGAACGTGCCGATCGCGAGATCGCTTTCGCGCTTCTGCACCGCGAGATCGCGAATCTGCGCCGTCGGCAGCCCGGTCTTGAGCTGCACCCAGTGCGTGCCGCCGTCCACCGACGTCCACAGCGCGAACTCCGTGCCGGCAAACAGCAGATTCCCGTTCACAGAATCCTGCACGACGGACCAGACGTTGTTGCGCGTCTTCGGCAGGTCGCCCACGATCGGCGTGAACGTCTTGCCGCGGTCGTCGCTCCTGAGCAGGTACGGCGTGTAGTTGCCGCGCTGCCAGTCGCTCAGCGCCACAAACACGACGTTGGCGTCGCGCGGCGACGCGAACACGTCGGTGACGTAGGTATCGGCCGGCACGCCGGGGAAGTTCTCCGTCTTGCGCCAGTTCTTGCCGCCGTCTTCCGTCACCTGCAGCAACCCGTCATCGGTGCCCACGTAGAGCAGGCCCTCGAGCAACGGCGACTCGTCGATCGACACCGCGTTCGACAGCGCCGTCGTGGCGTTGTTCCATGACACGGTCGTCGCCGGGTCCCACTTCTTGCCCATGATCGGAATGTCCGCTGGATTCAGGTTGCGGCTGATGTCGCCGCTGATGCGCGTCCACGTGTCGCCGCGATCATCGCTGCGGTACACATAGTTGGTCGCCCAGTAGAGACGCGTCGGCGAATGCGGGCTGACGATGTACGGCACGTCCCAGTTCGCGCGATCCCCGCCCCCGCGGCCGGCCCCCTGCGATTGCGGCGGACGGATCGACTTGCGCGCGCCGGTGCGCAGATCGAGGCGCTCGATCGCGCCCTGCTGCCACTGCGCGTAAATGATGTTCGGGTCCACCGGATCGACACGCGACTGCATGCCGTCGCCGCCGCCCGTGAGAAACCAGTCGCTCGTGCGGATGCCGACCTCGTTCGCCGTCCGTGACGGACCGCACATCGAGTTGTTGTCCTGCGCGCCGCCGCAGACGCGATAGAACGGATACGAGTTGTCCACCGCCACGCGGTAGAACTGCGTCACCGGCAGGTTGTCGAAATGGCGGAAATACTTGCCCTCGTCGTACGTCTCGTACACGCCGCCGTCGTTCGAGAAGATCATGTGGCGTTTGTCCTTCGGGTCGACCCACACGTCATGGAAGTCCACGTGCACGTCCGGGTTCGTCAGGTTCATGAACGTCCGGACCGCCTTGAATGTCTTGCCGCCGTCATCGCTGCGTTCGAGATTCGTGTTCACCGACCAGATCGTGTCGGGACGAATCGGGTCCACGAAGATCTCGTGGTAGTACCCCGGATCGCCTCCGACATACGGTCCGCCGGCGCCACGACCACCGCGCCCGGCTTGCGGCGCGGCAGGTGCCGCGGCCGGAGCCGCCGATGCGGGAGCAGGATCCGGCTCCATGCGACGGAACGTCAGGCCCGCGTCATCCGAACGATAGAAGCCCGACTCGTCCTTGCCCGCCTGCCGTGACGCCTGCGTGGCGGCGTTCGCCAGCAGATACACGCGCGATGGCTTCACCTTGCCGTCGATCGCGATGGCGATGCGCCCCATATCGCCCGTCGGCAGGCCCTTCGTGAGTTTCGTCCACTTGGCGCCACCATCGGTCGTCTTGTAGACACCGCTTTCCGGGCCGCCGCCGACGAACTGACCGACTGCGCGGCGCCGCTGCCACGTCGTGGCATACAGCACTTCCGGATTCGCCGGATCCATCACGAGACCGTTCGCGCCGGTGTTCTCACTGATGGCGAGTACGTTCTTCCACGTCTTCCCGCCATCCGTCGTCTTGAACACGCCGCGGTCGCCGCCCGCGGACCAGAGCGGCCCTTGCGACGCGACGTAGACGACGTTGGAGTTGCGCGGATCGATGATGATCTCGGCCACGTGCTCCGAGTGCTCGAGGCCGACGCGCGTCCACGTCTCGCCGGCATCCGTGCTCTTGTAGAGCCCGTCGCCGTACATCGCCGCGCGTGGATTCGAGTTCTCGCCCGTGCCCAGCCACAGCACGTTCGAGTCTTTCGGATCGACGACGATGCAGCAGAGGTTGAAGGAGCCGCCGGTATCGAAGATCGGCTTGAAGCTGTAGCCGTGGTTGACGCTCTTCCACAGCCCGCCGGCCGCGGACGCCACGTAGATCACCGAGTTGTCCTTCGGATCGACCGTCGTGTCCTGCACGCGGCCTGTCGTGAGCGACGGTCCAATGCTGCGGATCTGAAACTCCTTGAACGCCGCGGTGGCCAGCCGATCGTTGGCTTGCCCAAACGTGCCGGCTACCCAGCCAACGACGATGGCGATCAACGCAATGGCAAATCCTTTTCCCTTCATACCTATCTCCTTCACCTCTGCCCTTTGCCCTATGCCCTCTGCCCTAACAGGGAAAAGGTCTATCGCTCCAACGTCTTGACCATGAACGACACGCCCGCGCCGTACGGCGTCACGGTGTCGCCCACTTGTTTGCCGAGTGTCGCCGTGTAGCGTCCGGGGATCACAATCGGGCCGCCCATCGCACCGCCGCGTCCGCCACCCGGC
>JAKALV010000374.1 GCA_021824055.1 Acidobacteriota bacterium | reverse complement strand
GAACTACGCCGGTGAAGCCACGTTCCGCGCTCGCCGCCGCCGCGGCCAGGTGCAAGCCCTCGTCCAGACCGTTGACGAGCAGCACCCAATCGCGCGGCACACCAAACCACGAGGCGGTGGCCTCGATCGCGCTCGTGTAGTCGGGATACGACGCGATCTGGTCCGGCGTCAGCGCGGCCAGCGCGCGCAGCACGGCGGGCGAGCAACCGGCGGTGTTCTCATTCAGGTGAAGCCGCAAGCCGTCGCCCGTCACGGCGGCCCGTTGGTAGGTGCTCATAGTCGTCTCCGGATCGAAGCCGCATGGCCGGCCAGTCCCTCGGCGTCGGCCAGCACGGCCGCCGCGGGTCCGATGGTGCGAATGCCGCGTCGGGTCAGCGTCTGCACCGTGAAGACGCGGACGAAATCGGCGGCGCTCAGTCCCCCTCGAAAACGCGCGGCGCCGGCGGTGGGTAGGACATGGTTCGAGCCCGTCGTGTAGTCGCCGGCTGCCTGCGCGCTCCAGCGGCCGACGAAGATCGTGCCCGCCGCGCGGAACCGCGGCACGTCCGCGGCGCGATCGATCACGAGATGCTCCGGCGCGATGTCGTTGATCGCCGCAATCGCCTCGGCCGCCGTGTCCTTGACGATGACCCGGCCGTTTTGCGCGAGCGCGACCGCCGCGGGGCCCGACGCCGGCGTCATCGCCTGCAGCGCTCCCGTGACCCGCGCGGCGAGTGCCGCGTGGGTGGTCACGAAGATGGCCCGCGCGTCCGGGTCGTGCTCGGCCTGCGCGACAAGATCCGCCGCGATCCACTCCGGATCGCCGGTGTTCGCGTAGATCACGATCTCGCTCGGGCCCGCCTGGAAGTCGATGGGGCAGTCGTTGGCGACGAGCGACTTCGCGGCCGCCACCCAGGCGTTGCCCGGCCCCACGATCTTGTCCACGCGACGAATCGAGCGCGTGCCGTACGCCATGGCCGCAATCGCCTGCGCGCCGCCGATCCGCAGCACGGTGGTGGCGCCCGCTTCGCGCGCAGCGCACAACACCACGGCCGACGGCTTCGGGCACGCCACGATCACGTCGTCCACGCCGGCGGTTCGCGCGGGCACCACGGTCATGATCAGGGTCGACGGCAAAGGATACCGCCCGCCGGGCACGTAGCAGCCGACGCGCGCCAACGGATGCACCCGCTGTTCGATGCGCACGCCGGCCACGGGTCGAACAGTGAACGGCTTTGGCACCTGCCGCTCGGCCACGGCCCGCACGTTCCTGATCGCCAGCCGGATCGCGCGCTTCACACCGGCGGGCGTGTCCTTCCATCCGCGGTCGATCTCCTGCTTCGACACGACGAATGAGCCGGGTGTCTGTCCGTCAAGCCGCGCCGCCCATTCGGCGAGCGCCGCGTCGCCTCGCGCGCGCACATCGTCCACGATCTGTGCGGTGTCACGGAGAATCGAGGAGGCGCGCATCACAACACGATCTTGTTGAGCGGGTACTCAACAATCCCCGTGGCGCCGGCACTCTTCAGACGCGGAATCAGCTCGCGCACCGTGCGCTCTTCGATGATCGTGTTTACCGCGACCCAGGCTTCCTCGTTTTCGATGGGGCTCAGCGGCGACACGGTCGGTCGCTGCAGGGCCGGCAGCAGCGCCAGAACGGCGGGGAGGTGGCTCATGCCGACATTCAACATCAATCCGACGCGTCCCTGCGCCTCGATGGCGGCGTTCAGCAGCAGCGCGATGTTGTCAATCTTGACGCGCGTCCATTCAGACTCGAGGCTCGCCGCGTTGGCGATGAGCTGGGTATTCGACTCCATCAGCGTATCGATGATGCGCAACCGGTTGGCGCGCAGCGACGAGCCGGTCTCGGTCACCTCGACGATCGCATCGGCCAGGACGGGCGGCTTCACTTCCGTGGCGCCCCACGAGAATTCCACGTTCACGCGGACGTTCTTCTTCGCGAAGTACGCCTCGGTGGCGCGGACCAGCTCGGTGGCGATCGTCTTGCCCTCGAGATCCTGCGGCGTCTGAAACGGCGAGTCGTCCGGCACGGCCAGGACCCAGCGCACCTTACCGAAGCTCTGCTTGGCGTAGATCAGGTTGGCGACCGGCACAATCGGCGCATCGGGCCTGCCGGCGGCGTATTCGGCGATCCAGTCCTGGCCGGTCAGGCCGGCGTCGATCACGCCATCGGCCACGTAGCGCGCCATTTCCTGCGCGCGGATGAGCATGCACTCGATCTCCGGATCGTCGATCGCGGGAAAATACGAGCGCGAGCTCACGTAGATGTTGAAGCCCGCGCGCGCGAACAGCTGCACCGTGGCGTCCTGCAGCGAGCCTTTGGGAATACCTAAACGCAACCTCATAAAGCGCCTCCGTTCGGAAGGTTCGGGAGGTTCGTGGGGTTCGGGAGGTTCACGGGGTGCGTGAAGCAGGTGCGCGCGCCCGTGTGACAGACGTTGCCGTCACCCTCGCGGATGACGCGCGCAAGCACCGTGTCGTCATCGCAGTCGGTCAGCAACGACACGACACGCAGCCGGTTGCCCGATGTCTCGCCCTTCAGCCACAGCTCGTTACGCGAGCGCGAGAAGAACGTGACGTATCCGGTGGCCAGGGTCCTTGCGAACGCCTCGGCGTTCATGAACCCCACCATCAGCACTTCATTTGATTGCTCGTCCTGGACCACCGCAGGAACAAGCCCATTGAGCTTCGAATAGTCCACAACCCACACTCCCATAGATCAAAAAAAAGCCCCGCGTTTCGGCGGGGCTTTGAGAACCAATCTGATTGGTAAAGATTGATCAGTTCAAATGCAGCTCCGCCACACAGACATCGCAATGGTGATGATGGTGGCGAAGAGCGGAAGACATTGGAAGCTAAAGGCTAGCACAGTTCGGGAGGTTCGGGAGGTTCGTGGGGTTCGTGGGGTTCGGGGGGTTCGGGGATATAGAAAATTGCCAACTGGGGGCGGTCCCGAGGTGGCAAAAAGTGCCACTGTGGGGGCGGCCCGCCGGGGCGGGTGATGGCACGCAGGATGCAGTTCACGGGCGCGTGAACAACTACCAGGACCTCGTCGTCTGGCAGGTCGCCGATCAGCTGCGCACGGAGATCTATCGCCTGCTCAAGACCGACTCGGCGGCACGAGATTTTCAATTCGCCAATCAATTGCGGCGA
>JAKALV010000060.1 GCA_021824055.1 Acidobacteriota bacterium | reverse complement strand
GATGCTGAAGCCGGTCCGCGAGACGCTCGACAAGGTGCAGGCCCAGGTCGTCCGCGCCGACCGCGATCGCGAAGGATCCTTCCGCGCCGTCAAGGAGCAGCTCACATCGCTCGCGCTGTCGCAGGAACAGCTGCGTCTGACCGCCGAGGGCCTGTCCCGCTCGCTCCGTTCCCCGAACACGCGCGGCAAGTGGGGCGAGATCCAGCTCAAGCGCATCGTCGAACTCGCCGGAATGCTGGAGCACTGCGATTTTGAACAGCAGGAACTCGGCGACGACTCGCGGCTGAAGCCCGACATGACGGTGCGCCTGCCCGGCGGCACGCGCATCGTCGTCGACGCGAAGGTGCCGATCGAAGCCTACATGCGCGCCGTGGAAGCTTCGCACGACGATGCACGCGGACGGTATCTGGACGAGCACGCCGCGCAGGTCAAGCAGCACGTGAAAGCGCTCGGCAACAAGAAGTACTGGGAACAGTTCAAAGGCCCGGGACCGGAATTCGTCGTGATGTTCCTGCCGCTCGAGCCGCTGATGTCCGCGGCGTTCGAACGCGACGGCGAGCTGCTCGAGTTCGCGGCGCGCGAGAACGTGGTGCTGGCCACGCCGATGACGCTGCTGGCGCTCCTGCGCGCGGTGGCGTTCGGCTGGCAGCAGCAGAGCATCGCGCGCAATGCCGAAGAGATCCGGGAAGTGGGCCAGGAGCTGTGCGAGCGGCTCGTGACGATGCTCAAGCACTTCGACGATGCCGGCGACCATCTGGCGGGCGCCGTGGACGCGTTCAACAAGGCGGTGGCGTCATTCGACCGCCGGGTCATGCCGTCGGTGCGCCGCCTTCAGGAATTGAAAGTGCCGATGGCCGACAAGGTTGACGCGCCCGGGGAACGGCCGGCGATCGTGAAGACGTTCCAGGCGCAGACGCTGCTGGAATTGCCGGACCGCGAGCGGGCGCTGCCGCCGGACGCCGCGGACGAGCCCATCGGCAAGCCGTCCTGACTTACTTGATCGCCACGACCACGGTCATCTGCGCCCGGATTTCGATCTCGCCGGGGTCCACGGGCGTGGGCGCCGCCGCCAGCGCGACACCGCCACGCGCTTCCGCCATGCGCGGCTGTGGTTCGGCCGAGTACATACGCTGATCCTGCACCCGAATGATGGCGCCCAGCTGCTGTCCGATGCCGTCGGCGATGGCGCGCGCGCGCACCAGCGCGTCCTTCGCCGCGGCCGTCAGCGCCTCGCGCTCCACGGTGTCGCGGTTCTTCACATCGAAGCGCATGCCGCTCACCGCGGCGGCGCCCGACGCGCCCGCCGCGTCGATCACGGCGCCAAGCTTCTCGATGTCGTCCACGCGCACTTCCAGGGTGTTTCTCGCGAGGTACCCTTTCACGCGCGACGAGCCGTTGACGTATTCCATCTCCGGCTGCAACGAGTACTGCAACGTCTTGAACGCGGTGGCGGCGATGCCAACCGCTTTCACCGCCGCCTGCACGGCGGTCATGGCGTCAGCGGCTTTCCGCTGCGCGTCGCCCGGCCTGGACGCGCGGGCCTCGGCCGTGACGGACACCCACCCCACATCCGGCGCGAGTTTGAAGGACGCCTGTCCCTGCGTCGAAATCGACGGCGGATCCTGACGGGTGTCTTGAGCGAACGCCGGCGCCGCAGCCATCGCGATGAACAGGACAGCCGGCACAGTTCTGCGGATCATGGGTGATCTCCTCAGCTACACTTTACGCCGGTTGGCATTGTGAGAATTCACATCGCGCTCATCGGGTTCGGCCACGTGGCGCGCCGCTTTGTGCGCCTGCTCGACGAGTCGCGCGAGGCGCTCCGCGCGCTGGATCTGGAGCCGGTGGTCGTCGGGATCGCCACGCGACGGCACGGCGCGGTGTTCGATGCCGCGGGCCTCGAGGCGCACACGCTCGCCACGTTGAGTAATCTCGCGGCCGCCAGCGGCGCGGTTGGGCCGGCGTTGGATTCGCCGACGGCAGCGGAGATCCTGCAACGGCTTGGAAGAATGCGCTCCGATGCCCGCGTGATGATTGAGACGACCGTGCTGAACGTTCAGTCGGGTGAACCGGCGATCTCGCACGTCCGCGCGGCCCTCGCGGCCGGCGCGCACGTCATCACCGCCAACAAAGGGCCGGTCGCCTGCGCCTACCGCCGCCTCGCCGACGACGCCGAGGCCCGCCGGCTGTCGTTTCTGCACGAGGGCGCGGTGATGGACGGCATTCCCATCTTCAACCTCGTGCGTGAAACGATGCCGGCCGCGACGATTCACGGCTTCCGCGGCGTGATCAACAGCACAACCAATCACATGCTCTGCGCGCTCGAACGCGGCGAGGACTATGCCGCCGCGCTCGTTCGCATGCAGGCCGACGGCGTCGCGGAAGCGGATCCCTCGCTGGATGTGGACGGCTGGGATGCGGCCGCGAAGGTCGCGGCGATGGCCAACGTCTGGCTCGACGCCAGGATCACGCCGGCCGCGGTAGCGCGCGAGGGCCTGACACCGGCGTGCGGCGACCGCGCGCGCGCGGCGCTCCGGGCGGGCCGCCGCCTCAAGCTCATCGGCGCCGCGTTTCGCGACGGCGCGCGGATCGACGCGCGCGTCTCGCTCGAAGAACTGCCGGCCGACGATCCGCTGGCCATCCTCGACGGCCAGGCCAACGCGCTGGAGATCCAGTCGACGCCGCTCGGCCGCGTGGTCATCACAGAGCGGGACGGCGGCCTGGAGAAGACGGCGTATGCCCTGCTCACCGACCTCGTGACGATCCGCCGCAGGCTGGGCCGGTGACGCCGAACGGCCCGCTCGACGGCCTCACCGTCGTCGACCTCTCGCGCGTCCTGTCGGGCCCGTACTGCACGATGCAGCTCGCCGACATGGGCGCGCGCGTGATCAAGATCGAGCATCCGGATCGCGGCGACGACACGCGCGCGTGGGGACCGCCGTGGGTCCACGGCGAGAGCAGCTACTTTCTCAGCATCAATCGCAACAAGGAAAGCGTCGCCATCGACTTCAAGGCGCGCGAGGGCCGCGCGCTTCTCGACCGGCTGATCGCGCGCGCCGACATCCTCGTCGAAAATTTTCGGCCGGGCTCGCTCGCGCGGCAAGGGCTCGACTACGCGTCGCTCGCCGCGACGCATCCGCGGCTGATCTACGCATCGATCTCCGGTTTTGGCCAGACGGGTCCGCGCAGCCACGAAGCCGGCTACGACGCGATGGTGCAGGCCGAGGGCGGGCTCATGAGCATCACCGGGGCCCCGACATCGGAACCGGTCCGGCTCGGCGTGGCCATCTCCGACATCGCCGCCGGCCTGTTCGCCGTGCAGGGCATCCTGCTCGCGCTGATCGCGCGCGGCACGACGGGGCGCGGGCAGCACGTTGACATCAGCATGTTCGACGCCACGGCGGCGTTGCTCACCTATCAGGCGCAACGCACGCTCGCGACCGGCGCGGCGCCGACGCGCCTGGGCAACCGCCACGCGAGCATTGCGCCGTACGACACGTTCGCGGCCGCCGACGGCACGATCGTGCTGGCCGTGGGCAACGACGATCAGTGGCAGCGCTTCTGCGGCGTGGCCGGCCTCGCCGCGGCGGCGGCCGATCCGCGCTTTGTCACCAACGACGGCCGCGTGCGGCAGTACGGCGCGCTGCAACCCGTCGTGGAAGCGGCGATCGCCGGCGACACGGTGGACGGGTGGCTCGCGCGCCTGCGTGGGGCCGGCGTGCCGGCCGGCGCCGTGCGCGCGATCGATGCCGTGCTGGCGGATGCGCAACTGGCCGCCCGCGAGATGGTGGCCAGCGTCGATCACCCGACGATCGGCGCCCTTCGCGTGCTCGGCGTGCCGGTGAAACTCTCCGACACGCCCGGCGCGGTGCGGCTGGCGCCGCCGCTGCTGGGCCAGCACACGGCTGCCGTGCTTGAACGCGAGCTCGGCGTCAGCCGCGACGCGCTCGAGGCGCTCGCCGCCGCCGGCGTGGTGAAGTGCGCGTCATTGCGAGTACGATCTACGGATGGACGTCGCCGAACTTCGCAAACGGATTCTGAGAGAGCTTGACCGCCACGCGGGCGGCGAGCGCTCGAGCGGCGATCGCCGGACGTCGGCCGATTCGGCCCGCGTGGCCTTCACGCGCCTGCTCGGCGGCACGATCGCGCCGCTCCTGATTCAGACGGCCTCCATCCTGAAAGCCGAGGGCGAGCTCTGCCAGGTACACACGCCGTCGGACACGGCGCGATTGGCGTTCGAGAGCTCGCCTGAAGACTTCATCGAGTTCATGCTCGACACCACTCCGCCGGCGCACGTGATCGGCCGCGGCAGCGTGCGCCGCAAAGGCGGCACGATGATCGAAGACCGCATCGTCGGCGTCGGCAAGACGATCGAGGACATCACGGATGAGGACGTGCTGGCGTTTCTCCTGCCCGAGCTGCGGAAGATCCTGAAGTAGCCACGTGAATCGCCATCAGTCCGCCGAGCACGCGGACATGGCGCACATCCTCGAAGCCCGCCGCTTCCATCAACGCCGTCACGCCGCGCGCGCCCGGATACCGGCGGATCGACGCCGGAATGTAACGGTACGTGTCCGGGTCGCGGTGCAGCAGCCAGCCGAGCGTGCCGCCGACCACATTCAGATACGCCAGATAGATCGCGCGGAGCCACGCGGCCTCCGGACGATCGAAATCCAGCGCGCACAGGCGGCCGCCGGGGACGAGCACCCGATGCATTTCTCGAAGCGCGGCCGGAAGGTCCGGCACATTGCGGAGGCCATAGCCGGTCGTCACGACGGTAAACCGCCCATTCGACAACGGCAGGGCGCACATGTCGCCCACCAGCCACTGCGCGTGGGATTTCTCCGCCGACGCCTTCTTACGCGCCAGCGCGATCATGCGCGGCGTCAGATCGAGGCCGGTCGCCGACGCGCCGGCGGCTTCCGCGGCAAACGCGAGGTCGCCGGTGCCGCACGCCAGATCCAGCACGCAATCACCCGGTCCGACGCGCGCGAGCGCGATCACGCGCCGTTTCCACGCCTGATCGCGGCCGAACGACAGCAGCCGGGTGATCAGGTCGTAACGGTCGGCGATCGTTGCGAACAGACGCCGGTTGTACTGCCGCTTCCGGTCGGGCATCGCGAGCGATCGGTCCAGCTCTCCCATTGCGTCCATATAATGTCCTCAATGCTCGCGTCACAAACCGTCGAGAACTACCTGAAGACGATTTACATCGCGCAGACCGCCTTGTCGTCGTCCAAAGAGCTCGTGCCCATGGGCCAGCTCGCGGCGGCGCTCGGCGTCGTGCCGGGCACGGCCACGACCATGGTGAAGACGCTGGCGGAGTCGGGCCTCGTGCGGTACGAGCCCTACGCCGGCGTGCGCCTCACGCCGAGCGGCGACAAACTGGCGAGCCTCGTGCTGCGGCGGCACCGCCTGATCGAACTGTTTCTCGTCAAGGTGCTGGGCATGAGCTGGGCCGATGTGCATGACGAGGCCGAGCAACTGGAGCACGCGGTGTCGGAGCGTCTCATCGATCGCATCGACGAGATGCTGGGCCGGCCCGCCGCGGATCCGCATGGCGATCCCATCCCTACCGCGCAGGGCAAGATCCCCCGGCAGGACCATCCGGACCTGCTGTCGGCGCCGATCGGCACGCCGCTGACCGTCGCGCGCATCCTCGATCAGGACGCGTCGTTTCTCCGATTCGTCGAAGAACGCGGTCTGGTGCCCGGCCGGTCCGTGCGGATCGAGAGCCGCGATCCAGACGCGGACGCGGTGGCGCTTCGCAGTGATTCGGGCGTCCTCATCACGATCGGTGCCCGGGCGGCGACGAAGGTGCGGGTCCGTCCCGCTTGACGTGGCG
This sequence comes from Acidobacteriota bacterium, assembly GCA_021824055.1. Taxonomy (GTDB): domain Bacteria; phylum Acidobacteriota; class Vicinamibacteria; order Vicinamibacterales; family SCN-69-37; genus SCUN01. The sequence continues at coordinate 8,272 of JAKALV010000060.1, read as the reverse complement.
GCCCGGATCCTCTAAGGTTTTGAGTGTTCAAAATTACAATTATGGACACTAGAACAAAAAGTCTTCCTGAGGTCCACGGCTCGATCGCGATCCCGCACTCCGCCGGGTTCTTCAGGAAGATGCTGGCGTTCGCCGGTCCCGGCTACCTGGTCGCGGTCGGTTACATGGACCCGGGCAACTGGGCGACCGATCTGGCGGGCGGGTCACGCTACGGCTACACGCTGCTCAGCGTGATCATGATCTCCAATCTCATGGCGATTCTCCTGCAGGCGCTGTCGGCGCGTCTCGGCATCGCCAGCGGCCGCGACCTGGCGCAGTCCTGCCGCGACACCTACTCGCGTCCGGTCACGTTCGTGCTGTGGATCCTCTGCGAGGTCGCGATTGCCGCCTGCGACCTGGCGGAAGTGATCGGCGCCGCGATCGCGCTCAACCTGCTGTTCGGGTTGCCGCTCATCTGGGGCGTCTGCCTCACGTCGCTCGACGTCCTGATCGTGCTCTATCTCCAGAACCACGGGTTCCGCTACGTGGAAGCCCTGGTCATCGCGCTCATCATCGCGATCGCGGGGTCCTTCGCGATCAATCTCTGGCTGGCACAACCGGTCGTGGTCGACGTGCTCGCCGGGTTCATCCCGCGCACCGCCATTCTGACCAATCCGGACATGCTCTACATTTCCATCGGCATCCTCGGCGCCACGGTGATGCCGCACAATCTTTATCTGCATTCGTCCATCGTGCAGACGCGCCGATACCTCGACGATGACGCGAGCAAGGCCGAGGCGATCAAGTTCTCGACCATCGACTCTTCGGTGGCGCTGATGTCGGCCCTGTTCATCAACGCGGCCATCCTGATCATGTCGGCGTCCGTCTTCAACACGACGGGCCATCAGGACGTTGCGGAAATCGGCGACGCCTATCACCTGCTGACGCCGCTTCTCGGCACGGCCATGGCCAGTACGCTTTTCGCCGTCGCGCTCCTGGCCTCCGGCCAGAATGCCACACTCACCGGCACGCTCGCCGGACAGATCGTGATGGAAGGCTTCATCAATCTGCGGCTGCGGCCATGGCTGCGGCGGCTGATCACGCGGTTGATTGCGATCGTCCCGGCGGTGTTGGTGATCGCAATCTACGGCGATTCCGGCGCCGGCCCGCTCCTGATCCTCAGTCAGGTCATCCTGAGCCTGCAGTTGCCGTTTGCGGTGTTTCCGCTCGTCATGTTCACGAGCGACAAGGCCAAAATGGGGAGATTCGTCAGCCCGCTTTGGATGAAATCGCTCGCCTGGTTCGTGTCGCTGGTGATCGCCGTGCTGAACGTATGGCTGCTCTACCAGACCTTTTCTTCGCTATAGGACGCCCATGTATCGACGCATTCTCGTCGCCATCGAACACTCGGACGCCGATCACACGATCGTCGCGCACGTGGAGTCGCTCGCGCGGCTCGCCGGCGCCGAACTGCTGCTCATCCACGTCGCCGACGGATGGGCGGCCCGCAACTTCGATCAGCTGAAGCTGCGAGAATCGGAGGAGATCCAGGACGACCGCGCGTATCTCGAGAGCCTGCGCGATCAGTTGCGCCACAAAGGACTGACCGTCGACCTCCGGCTGGTCATGGGGGATCCGTCGACGGAGCTGGCGAAAGCGGTCGAGACCGAAAAGGCGGACCTTCTGGCGATGGCCACCCACGGGCATCGCTTCCTGGAAGATCTCGTGAAAGGTACGACGGTCGACCGCGTGCGGCATCTCGTGACCGTGCCGGTGTTGCTGGTGCGCCATGTCCAGTCACCGTAGCCGCCACCTCGGCGCGCCGTTGGTCCCCTGGCTGTTCGTCTGGGTCGTGGCCGCGCTCGGTGCGTCGCCGGCGCTGGCGCAAACGCCCACGCCCGTCCGATTCGGCATCGTCGACAACTCGTTCCTGGTCGAAGAGGCATTCAACCAGGAAGCCGGCGTCGTGCAGCACATCTTCACGGTCCAGCGCGTGGAACACCGTCACTGGGCGATGTCGTTCACTCAGGAATGGCCCGTCGGCTCCGTACGGCAGCAGCTGAGCGCCACGGTGCCGTGGAGCCTCATCGACGGGGACGCCGCATGGGGCGATGCGCTCATCAACTACCGCGTGCAGCTCTTCTCTGAGGGACCGCGGCGCGCCGCCATGTCGCCGCGCGTCAGCCTCGTGATACCGACGAGCCGCGACTCGACGGACGTCGGCATGCAGCTCAGCCTGCCGGTGAGCAAGCGACTGGGCGGCGCGTACGTCCACGGTAATGCCGGCGTCACGCTGCGCCGGCGGTCCGGCACCGAACCCTTCCTCGGCGCGAGCGTGATCGGCGCGCTGACGCCGCTCCTCAACGTGATGCTCGAAGGGGTCGTCCACTGGAGCGGCGAAGCCGGCGCGCCCTCGCGGGCCGAAAAGACACTTTCCCCCGGTATGCGGGCCGGTTGGAATCTGCCGGCCGGACAGCTGGTGCTCGGCGTCGCGGTGCCCGTGACGTTCGCCGAACGGCGGACGACATCGATGTTCGGCTACGTCTCGTTCGAGCGCTGAAGCTCGTCCGCGTACTCGGTACGCGACGTCGGCGTTTCCCACACGCGCACGGCCACGATGTCGAGGCCCTGCTCGCGCGACTTGTCGAAGATGAGCTTCGCGATGCGTTCCACCGTCGGGTTGCTGTCGAGCATGTAGATCGGCTCGCCGAGGGCCTGCAGCGGCTTCACCAGCGGGTCGTCGTGCCGCAGGATCATCTTGTGGTCGAGTTCGCGGTCGATCCAGCCTTTGACGATCTTCTTGATGTCCGAGAAATCCGCCACCATGTTGCGGTTATCGAGCCGGTCGGTCCGGACGTCGACCTCCACCATGGCGTTGTGCCCGTGCGGGTGCTTGCAGATGCCGTCGTAATCGAGCAGCCGGTGGCCATAGCAAAAATCAATGCGTTTGGTGACCAGATACATGTCTACACTCTAGCCCATGCCGACATCAGCGGTGCTCTTCTCGGGCGGACTCGACAGCGCGGTGCTGCTGGCCCGCGAACTGGAAGGCAATCCCGACGGCGGTGTCGCGGGAGAAGTGCAGCGCGGCGCGCAGCCGATCCACGTGCGCGCGGGCCTCGCATGGGAAGACGCCGAGGCGCGCGCCATCGCGCGGCTGCTCGCCACCCCGCCGTTTGCCGGGCGCGTGGCGCCCGTCATCACGCTCACCGTGGACATGCGCGAGGTGTACCCGCCGGCCCACTGGGCCGTGACCGGCACGCCGCCGGCGTACGACACGCCCGATGAAGAGGTGTATCTGGAGGGCCGCAACATCGTGCTCATCTCGAAGGCGGCCGTGCTGTGCGCGCGCTTGAAGATCAGCCGGCTGGCGCTCGGGCCGCTCGCCGGCAATCCATTCCCGGATGCGACACCCGACTTCTTCGAGGCGATGAGCCGGGCGATGTCGCTCGGCCTGTCGCATCCCCTGCGGATCGTCGCGCCGTTGTCCATGATGCACAAAGCGGATGTGATCCGGCTGGGCCGCCAGCTCGGGGTGCCGCTGGCGCTGACGGTGTCGTGCATGAATCCGCAGGCGGGAGACGCGCCCTGCGGACGGTGCAGCAAGTGCCGGGAGCGCGATCAGGCGTTCAGTAGTTCGTAATCCGGATCGTGCCGTCACCGGTGCGCAGCGTCAGCCGCTTGCCGCCGGTGCCCAGTTGCCCGGACACGGGGCCCTTCTCGCGCGACCTGCCGGTGATGTTCGCGCCCGTGGCGTTCGAGAGCATGAAGTCGCTGCGCACGCGGCCGTCGGAACCGGGGTCGGCCTCGATCATCGCGTTGAAGCCTGACGGCAGCTCGGCGGTCACCGAACCGTCGCCCGTATCGATCATCCAGTCGTCGGTCATCGCGGCGCCGTCGCGAATGCGCAGCGTCACCGAGCCGTCGCCCGTCCGCACGCGCAGCGCGCCCGGCGTCCCGCTCACCCGCACGCTGCCGTCGCTGGTGCGCGCCTCGACATGACCGGAGACGTCATCGAGCGTCACACTGCCGTCGCCCGATTCCACCAGCACATCACCCTTGCCTTCGATGACCTTGATCGATCCGTCGCCGGAACGCAGGTCCAGCTTCCCTTCCACGCGATCCAGCGTGATCGACCCGTCGCCCGTGCGCGCGGTGATGTTGCACTTGCGCGGCACACTGACGATCAACCGGGCGCTCGGTGACGTGAAACGGCCGATGCCGATCATCACCGTGCGGCCGGCGTGATTCGCGTCCACGGTGATCTGATTGCCTTTCTGATCGGACGTCACCGAGATCTTCGACACGGCGTCCTTGTCCTGGCCGCGCTTTTCCACTTCCACGAGCACCTCGGCGCGATCCCAGGAGCGGATCTCCACCGAGCCGTCGAACGTGCTCACGTTCAGGTCCACCAGCGACGTCGCGGGAAACCGCTTTTCCTCGCGCTCGATGAACGCCTGGCTGTCGACATTCATCCGGCACCCCGCGGAGGCAATCACGGTGGCGCCGACCAGGACGGCATAGGTGAGTTTCGACGTTGGCATGCCCATTCGGACGAGGTACTTCGAGCGAAGGTTCATTCAGCAGACCTCAGATCATCGAACGCGAGATGCCCGCCAATCCACGTCTGGCGCACCGTAAGGTTCGCGTCCATCACCACGGCGTCGGCCACGGCCCCGGCGGCGAGCACCCCGTGACCCAGCAGACCCAGCTCGCGCGCGGGCGTCGTGGCGCACATCCGGGCCCCATCCACCAGCCCGGCGCCGGCCTGCCCCACCAGGCACGCAAACGCGCGATCCATCGTCAGCACGCTGCCGGCCATCGTGCGATCGTCGAGCCGCGCCACGTCCTCGACGGTGATCGTCCGCCCGCCGAGCCGCGCCCTGGCGCCCCGAGGCAGGCCCGAACCCGCGGTGCCGTCGGTGATCGCCATGACGCCCGCGGGGGTCTTGGCGGCCATCGCCACCCGCATCACCGCGGGATGCACGTGACGCCCGTCGCAAATGAGCTCGGCCGTTACGTCCTCGCAGCCGAGCACCGCGCCGACCATGCCGGGATCGCGGTGGGTCATCGGCGTCATGCGATTGAAGAGGTGCGTGGCGTGACGCGCGCCGGCGGCGATGGCGGCCAGCGACGCCTCGTAACCCGCCGCGGAATGTCCGAGCGAGACGATGATGCCGGCCCCGGCGAGCGCGCGCACGAGATCGAGCCCGTGTTCCAGCTCGGGCGCGATCGTCATGATCGACACATCGGGACGAAAGGCGAAGATCACATCAAGAACGTCCTCAGCACCCCAGTCCAGGGTCCAGGGTCCAGAGTCCAGAGTCGAAGATCCTTTGCTTTTCGGACCCTGGACTCTGGACCCTGGACCCTGGACTCGTCCCGCCGGAGGTGTTCTGAGGCAGCCGACCGGCTGGGCGCCGCAGAACTCCGGACTGATGAAGTTGCTTTCGAGATGCGCCGGCAACACGCGCGCCGAACCGGTCAGCGGCGCGGAACGCAGCGCGCGCACCTCAGCCAGAACCGCGGTCAATTCCCGCGGCGAACAGGCCACGGTGGTCGGGCAGAACGCGGTGACGCCGAAACGCGGCAGGGCCGCGGCGATGGCGGCAACGGCGCCGGCCCCATCCTGCACGTCGCGCCCAAGCACGCCATGCACATGCACGTCGACGAAGCCGGGGACGATGAGGTGGCCGGTCAGATCGATGCGGCGCTCCCCGGCGGCCACGGTGCGCAGCCCGGTGGTGATGTCGGCGATGCGCCCGTCTTCGATCACCAGGGTGTGATTGGCGGCAACGCGATCCGGCAGGACCAGGTCGGCGCCGGTGAGCAGGGTGCGTGTCACGTCAAGCGTCCAGAGGCGAGTTAGCTTACCATCTGGCCATGGAGACCGAGTCCCGCATCTTCCGCGCGAGCCGCTTCACACGCGGCAATCGCATCTTTCCGGCAGAAGTCGAAGTCTCGCCCACCAGCGTCACGCTGCGCAAGCGGCGGCTCATCGGCAAGAAGGAAGAGTCGATCCACATCGCGCACATCGCGTCGATCAAGATCGACACGCATTTCTTCTTCTCCGACGTGTATATCGAATCGAGCGGCGGCGAGAATCCGGAGGTGTGCCACGGGCACACCAAGGGCGACGCCATTGCAATGAAGGAATTGATCGAGAAGTATCAGACCGAGTACTACAAGCGGTCGTAGCGGCCTACACGCCCATGGCGTGAAAGCCGCCGTCCACCATCAGCACTTCGGCCGTCACCGCGCGGCCGGCCGGGCCGAGCAGGAAGATCGCGGCGTCGGCCACTTCGTCGGTTTCCACGGTGCGGCGCAACGGCGCGCGGTCGCGATACGTCTGCAGGATGGTCGAAAACCCCGTGATCCCCGAGGCCGCCAACGTCCGGATCGGTCCCGCCGAAATGGCGTTGACGCGAATGCTCTTCGGACCGAGCTCGGCGGCCAGATACCGCACCGACGACTCGAGCGCCGCTTTGGCCACACCCATGACGTTGTAGCCCTGGAACACGCGCGTGGAGCCGAGATAGCTGAGCGTCAGGATGCTGCCGCCGCCGCGCGATTCCATCAGCGGCACGGCGCGGCGCGTCAAGGCCACCAGCGAGTACGCGCTGATGTCGAGCGCTTTCCGGAATCCCTCGCGCGATGTCTCGTAAAACGGGCGCGCCAGATCCTCGCGGTCGGCGAACGCGGCGCCGTGGACCAGAAAGTCCAGACCGCCGAAACGCGCCGAGATCTCGCGGTACACCGCGTCCATCTGTTCGTCGTCAGTGACGTCGCACGGCAGAATCAGCGGGTTGTCGAGCTCGGCCGCCAGTTCGCGCACGTTCTCTTCCAAGCGCTCACCCTGGTACGTGAGCACGAGCGACGCGCCTTCCGCGGCCGCCGCCTGCGCGATCGCCCACGCGATCGAGCGCTTATTGGCGACACCAACGATCAAACCTACTTTGCCGGTCAACACAGCCATGCGATGTCTTTGGGAAGCTAGCGGGAGTGGCGGGACCGGCCCTGTGATCGGCCCTGATCGCGACCACCGCGCCCCTGGCCACCGCCGTGGCCGTTACCCTGGCCTTGATACTGATTGTTGCTGCCTTGTCCGGGGCCGCGGCGGAATCCGTGGCCGTTCGAGTGATTGGGCTGACCGTAGCCGCGTGAACCCTGCTGGCGAATCGTGAACTCGGGCACCGAACGTGGCACCGCCGGCGGCTGACCGTCGATACGCGGCAACTGCGCGCGGATCAGCGGCCGGTTGCCCCAGGCCGCCGCAACGGGTTCAGGCTCGGGCTCAGGTTCAGGCTGCGGCTGCGCGGCGAGCGAATCCTGAGCCGGCGCGTCCGGCGTCTCCTGCGCGCCCGGCCCATCCTCTGCGACCTGCGCCACATGCTTTGGTTTCAACACGCCGGCAAGCACCTCATCATAGAGCGCACTGTTCTCGTCTTTCCTCTTCTTGAGCGGCGCCTTGGCGTGCTTGTAGGGATGTTCGGCGTCACAGGCCGTGCACCGGGTTTGTTGAACGTCATCCCCGGACATGACCACAACGGCATGATTGGTAATGCGTCGTTCGCGTGGACAGTAGTCGTCTACGATGTCGCCAAGACGCAGCGGTCGCTGCTCCATTGATTTCTCCGAACTGGTTTCTTCAGAACTGACACTCAACCTTCTTCCTTACAGAAGGGAGCACGTGCTTCAGCAGGTGCGAGGAGTCTAGCAAACAACCCCCTCATAAGGCAAAGGCCGCATTTCAGCGGACCTGGCGGCCCTGGCGATCGAACCACGCCAGCGCCGCGCGCATCGGGTCGTCATGACCGGCCTTCAGCGACCCGATCGACAGCGGCTGGATCTCGTCCGGCACCACGCCGCCGCCCTCAAGGCTGCGTCCCTTCGACGTCACGAAGTCACCGACGACGTACTCGAGCACGTCGCCGTTGGCGAGCCGCTTGGTGGAGGCGGGCAGCGCCTGCCCCATCGATCTGCGGCCGAAGACGCGCACGCGGCCGAGGTCCTGCAACCCGCCGGCAAAACACTCGGACGCGCTGGCCGTCATCTCGTCAACGAGAATCGCCACGGGGCCGCCGTACGGCTTCACCACGCGGCCGTCGATCGTGGTCGTGCGCGGGTTCACGACAAACTTCAGCTGCGGCACCTGGCGCATCCGCATCGTTCCGAGCAGATCGGGCCGGTCCAGAATATGGCCGGCCACGCCGTCGATCATCGCGGCCAGCCCGCCGGGATTGCCGCGCAGATCGAAGATCAGACCGTCAGCGCCGCGAAACGCATCCACGGC
>JAKALV010000059.1 GCA_021824055.1 Acidobacteriota bacterium | reverse complement strand
GTGTTCTGGTTTCTCGAGTATCTCGGCCATCCGTCCGTTCAGATGCTGGACGGCGGCTATCAAGTGTGGGCCGCGGCCGGAAAGCCGGTGACCACGGAGTGCGTGACGCCGGAGCCCGGCACCTGGCACGGCGATCCCGACGCCTCGAAGCTCGCGACCTGGCGGCAGGTCTTCGCGCAACTCGGCAAGCCGGAGACCGCCATCGTCGACACTCGCACCGACGCGGAGTACTACGGCGAAGCCGTGCGCGCCCGGCGCGGCGGCGCCATTCCGGGCGCGGTGCATCTGGAGTGGACGAACAATTTGCAGGCCGACGGCCGGTTCAAGCCCGCGGCTGAGCTCAGCGCGATGTACGAAGCGCAGGGTGTGACGCCCGACAAGGAAGTGGTGACCTACTGTCAGGGCGGCTACCGCGCCGCGCACGCGTACGTTGCGCTGCGGATCCTCGGCTATCCGCGCGTGCGCAACTACACGGGCTCGTGGAAGGAGTGGGGCGATCGAGTGGAAGTGCCGGTGGAAAACGTGAGGCGCCCGTCCTGACGGATCGCCCGCGGTATCATTTAGCCATGATCAAGGTCATCGACTACATCAACACCAACCGCGACCGGTACATCAGCGAACTCAAACAGTATCTGGCGATCCCGTCCATCAGCGCGCTGCCCGAACGCACCGGCGATGTGCTGCGCTGCGCCGAGTGGTCGTCGGCCGAGATGACGCGCATCGGCCTGACGAATGTCCGGCTGGAGACGACACCCGGCCATCCGATCGTCTATGGCGAGTGGCTCGGCGCGCCCGGCGCGCCCACGATCCTGTTTTACGGGCACTACGACGTGCAGCCGGTGGATCCCCTCGAACTGTGGGAGTCGCCGCCGTTCGAAGCCACCGTGCGCGACGGCGAGATCTACGCCCGCGGCGCCGCCGACGACAAGGGCCAGGTGTTCATGCACTTCAAGGCCATCGAAGCGCACCTGAAGCAGGGCGGCTCGCTGCCGGTGAACCTCAAGGTCATCCTCGAGGGCGAGGAAGAAGTCGGCTCCGTGAACCTCGACAACTTCGTCCGCGCCAACCACGACCTGCTCAAGGCCGACGTCGTCGTGATCTCCGACTCCGCGATGTTTGCCAAAGGCGTTCCGTCCATTTGCTACTCGCTGCGCGGCCTCGTCTATTTCCAGATCGACGTGCGCGGCACGAAGAGCGACCTGCATTCGGGCGTCTTCGGCGGCGCGGTCGCCAATCCCAACATGGTGCTGGCGCAGATCCTGTCGCAGATGAAAGACCGCAGCGGGCGCGTGAAGATCACCGGGTTTTATGACGATGTGCGGGAGTTGTCGGCGGAGGAGCGGGAGGCGTGGAAGAAGCTGCCGTTCAACGAGAAACAGTACAAGAAGGATCTGGGCGCGCCGAAGCTCTTCGGCGAGACGGGATTCACCACGCTCGAGCGCGTCTGGGGACGGCCGACGTTTGAAGTGAACGGCCTCCTCGGCGGATTCACCGGTGAGGGCGCGAAGACCGTGATTCCGGCCGTCGCGATGGCGAAGGTGAGCATGCGCCTCGTGCCGAATCAGGATCCGGACAAGATCGCCGAGCAGTTCGCCGCGTACGTGAAGGACGTGGCGCCGCCGACGGTCGAAGTCACAGTGACGCGGATGCACGGCGGCAAGCCGTGGATCACCGAGTACGACAACCCGTTCGTGCAGGCCGCCGGCCGCGCCATCGAACAGGGCTTCGGCAAGCCGCCCGTATTCTGCCGCGAAGGCGGGTCCATCCCCGTCGTGTCGACGTTCCAGGAGGAACTGCAGGTGCCGGCCGTGCTCTTCGGCGTCGGGCTGCCCGACGAGAACGCGCACGCGCCGAACGAGAAGCTCGATCTCTCGAACTTCCACAACGGCATCATCGCGTCGGCGATTCTGTACGGCGAAATCGCGAAGGTTCAGCGATGACCGTTGCCGAACTGCGTGCGCTCGTCGCCTTCAACGACTGGGCCAACGCCCGGACGTTTGACGCGATCGGGGCACTGACTGCCGATCAACTGACGAAAGATCTCGGCGCGAGCTTTCCGTCTGTCCTGCTCACGGCCGCGCACCTCGTCGGGGCCGAGTGGATCTGGCTGCAGCGATGGATCCAGGCGCCGCCGTCGCGGTTTCCGGACTGGGTGAAGTCGCCCGAGCTCGGCGATCTTCGGGAGCGGCTGCGCGCGGTGGAACAGGCCCGCGCGGGATATCTGGCCGGTCTTCCCTTGGATGGGGCCTCGACGGTCGTCGCGTTCAAGCTGATCGACGGCACGGCCGACGCGCAGCCCGTCGACGTGATGGTGCGGCACGTGGTCAACCACTCCACGTACCATCGCGGCCAGATCGCGGCGTTCCTGCGCCAGCTGGGCGTCAAGCCGCCGTCCACGGATCTCATTCTGTACGCCAGGGAGACGGCGCAGTGGAATGGGTGAATGCGTGAAAGGGGTGAGTGGATTGACCCGCGAATGAAACACGCGGCTGTTCCGGAGGACGTTGTGAAGACCGGTGGCGCGCGGCTTCACGGATGTCACCGTGCGCGACATCAGCACGGGCGCCGGCGCCAACGTTGCGGCGGTGAACTACTACTTTCGCGGCAAGATGGGCCTCTATCGCGAGATCGTGGAGCGCGAGATCGCGGTGATGGAGGAGACGACGCGCCAGGCGATGGCGGCCGACACCGCGCGGCTGGCCGATTTCATCGCGGCCTTTTCACTCGCGGCGATCACTTCGCCGGCGCGAGCTCGGCGAGCGCGATCACCACGAGCAGTAGCTGCTTCACGCCGAGCTTCGCCGACGCGACGTCCGCCCACTCGCTGAGCGAGTGCTGGTTGCCGCCGCGCGAGCGGCCGATGGACACCGACGGAATCCCGCGCACCACGCCGACGTTGGCGTCGGTCGATCCGGTGGGATTGGGCGTGGCCGGCGCGCCGAGGAACTTCAGCACGTTGACGGGCACCTGCACGATCGGCTGCGTCAGCCGCGCGGCCAGCGCCTCCGGACGCCCGCCGGCTTCCGACCGCTGGATGAATTCGCGCGTGAACGTCACGCCATGCGCGTTGGCCGCGCCCTGGCACTTGGCCACGATCTTCGCGTCCAGATCCTTGAGCAGTACTGGATCGATCGTGCGCAGGTCCACCGTGAACCAGTTCTCCGGCGAGATCGCGTTGACCACCGTGCCGCCGCCCATCATGCCGACGTTGTAGATGGCGGGCACGGGCGCGTCGGCGGGCGGCAACGGCACGGAGTAGATGTCCGTGATGCACTGCGCCGCCGCGCGCGCCGGGTGCGGCGCGTTGCGCGAATTCATCGTGTGGGCGCCGGGCGCGGTGAACCGCATCTTCGACCAGTAGATGCCCAGCGCGCCGTAGTTCACGTCCGACAACCCGCCGTCGCTCGCCACGATCATGGCGGGCGCGGGGTGGTGATCCATCCAGTAGTACATCCCCTTCAGCCCGAGTTCCTCCTGCACGGTGAACACGAAGATCAGATCGCCCCTGGTCTGGATCTTCGCGGCGTCGAGCGCGCGCAGCGTCTGCAAGGCGTTCTCCACCGACGACGTATTGTCGAAGACGCCGGGCGCGTGGAGCGTCCCGTCCGGCAGGCGCTTCACCTTCAGGTCCGCGTCCATCGGATGCACCGTGTCCATGTGCGCCGCGAGCAGAATGGCGGGTCCGCCGCCGGCGCCCGGACGCGTCGCCGTGACGTTGCCCATCGGATCGGCGCTGACCTGCAGGCCGGGAATCTTCTTCAGCTCGGCGGTGACATACGCCGCGCGCTGCTGCTCGTGCGTGGACAGCGCCGGAATCTCGGTCAGCGTGATCCACTCGGCCACCTGCTTGTCGAAGTTCGAGTCGAGATAGGCCAACGCCTGCTTGACGTCCGCCCGCTCGGCCATGGCGGGCGTGAAGGCGGAGCCGGTCTGCGTCTGGGCGCAGACGATGGCGGCGCCGGTGATCAGGATGGCGGCGAGCGGCAGGAGCACGCGGTGTCTCATGCGCACATCTTATTGGCGTCGTTCGCCGGCGCGCTACTTCTTTCGCGGCAACGGCGTGATGTCGGCGTCCACTTCCCGCAGCGACCAGCGGATGGCCTGGAAGTACATCTGCTGAATGACGGGGTTGTCCCACGCTTCCACCGAGTGGCCGAGGATGGAGTAGAACACGCGGCCCGTACCGTAGGTCTTCGCCCAGGCGGCAGGGAAGTCGCCGTCCTTGCGATGCACGAGCGGGCGCGTCATGTCGAGTGTGCTGACATCCACGTGAGCCAGCACGCGCAGCTTCGTGCGGTCGAAGTCCTTCAACTGGTAGAACTCGTCGTTCATCACGCTGCGCAGGGGAAACTTCTGCATGCCGGGAAACTTCGGATCGTCGACCACCACCGGCGCGTCGATGATGCCCCAGGGGTGTTCGTCGAATCGGCCGCCCAGCATGTCGCCGAACGCCGGCCACGAGAAGAACGCCGTCGCGCCCGAGTGCGCCGCGACAAATCCCTTCCCATCGTCCCTGACGAATGACAGCAGGTCGGCCTTCTGCGCCGGCGTGAGGTCGATCTCGCGCACGCCGAAGAAGAAGATGGCGTCGTAGAACGTGAGGTTGTGCGCGAGGAACTGTTCGCCCGTGGCGATGCCGGTGCCGGTGTTGAACTCGATCGGCGTCTTCGTGATCGGCTGCGAGTCGGTGCGGATCCACATGTCGTACGCGCCGGTCTCGTGCCCCATCCGCTCGAGCGTCGCCAGGGCGTGCGTGATCGAGTCGTGCTGGTAACCAGCCCGCACGTCGGCCCACGCCAGCACTCGCTTTCTCGCCGGCGCGGACGTTTGGGCGCGGGTCGGCGAGCCGGCGGCGAATACGAGCAGACCCAGGGCAGCGATGAGGATCTTCTTCATGGCGGCATCGTACGGCCTTCGTTCGGATTCCACACGCCGGTTACCGTAACCGCGCCGTTACAGCGGCGGCAATCGGGCGGCGCCGCCTCTTGCCCGGCGTGGCGAATCGCCACGGGCTGATCACCGGCCGGCGCGTTGTCGCCGAAACTTCAGGCGCGGCTTGAACAGCTCAAGGCGACGATCTCCGACCAGTTCTTGGGCGAGCCGATGCTGAACATCGATGATCTGATCCCGACGGCGGCGAAAGGGCAGGGTGTGATCAACATCCTCGCGGCCGACCGGCTGATGAGCTGGTTGTCCGGTTGATTCGATCGAAGGGCGTCGGCGTGGACTTCGCGACGCAGAATCCGCTCGATTTGCCCGAGACCGTACTGGGCCAGCTCGGCGGAGCGACGAGCGCGCAAGGTTCGCGGGGTTCGGGTGGTTCTGTTCAGGAGGGTTCGGCCAAGCCGATGCCGTCCGTCCTGAGCGATCTGCTGTTTGGCGCCACCGGCCCGCGCGGCGGGCGGCACGGCGGGCTCATGGAGGCCGCCGCGAAAAGCGCTGCGCGCTCGATAGGTTCCGGCCGAGCCCGTACTCCTCAACGGCAAGGAAGTGTTGCGGATCGGCGGCGCGTTGAAGGCGCCGGAGCGCGTGAAATACGTCCAACCGGTCTACCCGCCGGACGCCAGAGACGCCGGCGTGACCGGCGTCGTGATCATCGAAGCGATCGTCGATGAGACCGGCCGCGTCGCGCAGACGAAGGTGCTGCGCAGCGTTCCCGGTCTCGACCAGGCGGCCGTCGACGCCGTTCTGCAGTGGGAATACACGCCAACGCTGCTCAACGGCGCGCCGGTGCCCGTCCTCATGACAGTGACGGTCAATTTCACGATGCAGTAGATTCCCCGATTCCCCGATTCCCCGATTTCCGATTCCCGATTCCCGATTCCCGATTTCACAATGTCTTGGGGCTTCGTCGTATGCTTCACCTGCCCATGAGGAGCCCCTCTCGTTTCCTCCGCCCGTTGATCGCAACCGTTGCCGTGGCCTGCGTGGTCGCGGCGTGCGCTGGGAAAAAGCCCGCCACACTTGCCGCCGCGCCGCCGCCGGTGACTATCACCGAAGCGTCGGTCCGCGGTCACATGGAATTTCTGGCGAGCGATGCGATGCAGGGACGAGGCAGCGGCACCCTCGATGAGTGGCGCGCCGCCGCGTACATCGGGTCGGAGATGCGGCGCTGGGGGATCGAGCCGCTCGGCGACAACGGCGGCTACGTGAAGGTGGTCGACACCGGACGGCTCACGGCGACCGCGCCCCCGATGCTGGTGGCCGGCGACCTGACGCTGACCTACGGGCGCGAGATGCTCGTCCAGTCGATCAACAACGGCGCGGTGAGCGGGCCGCTCTTCCGCTACACGCCCGGCGCGAAGGTACCGGACGGCGCATTCGTGTTCGTGCCCGATGGCGCCGCTCCGGACAACGCCGCGCTGGCCAACGCCGCGGGCACGTTGACGGTTGAAACGTCGGCCATTCGCGCGCAGTGGGCCGCCGCGGGCATGCGCTTGCCCGTCGCGCAGGCTGGCGGGGGCGGCCGCGGCGGCGGCGCCGCACCGGTGGCCGTGGTTCGCATCATCCTCGACAAGGCGTCGCACGCGATGATCGCCGGCATGGCCGATGGGACGAAGATCGACTTTCGGTGCGCGACCGCGCCGGGGCGCACGTACAACGCGCTCGGTCAATTGAAGGGCAGCGATCCCAGGCAGTCGGCGCAAGTGATCCTGCTGACCGCGCATCTCGACCATCTCGGCGTTCGCGGCGCCGGCCCCGACACGATCTACAACGGGGCAGACGATGACGCGAGCGGGTCGACGGCGGTGATGGAGTTGGCGGAGGCGATCGCCAAAGGTCCCCGGCCGAAGCGCACGGTCATGTTCGCGTGGTTCGGGAGCGAAGAGGCGGGCGGATTCGGCGCGGCGGATTTCCTGAAGAATCCGCCGGTGCCGCTCAAGCAGATGACGGCGAATCTCGAGTTCGAGATGATCGGCCGCTCGGATCCGAAGGTGCCCGAGCACGCGCTCTGGCTGACCGGCTACCGCTGCAGCGACCTCGGCGCCGAGCTGGCCAGGCAGGGCGCGAAGCTCGTGGACGACCCGCATCCCGAGCAGAGCTTCTTCACGCGCTCGGACAACATCCAGCTCGCGTACGACGGGATCATCGCGCACACCGTGTCGAGCTTCAATTTGCACAAGGAGTACCACACGCCGGCCGACGACCTGGCGCACATCGACTTCGCGCACATGACCGACTCGATCCGGTCGATGTACGCGCCCGTCCTGTGGCTGGCGAACTCGACGTTCGTGCCCTCATGGGTGGCCGACGGCCGTCCGGTTCGCGGCCAGCGCAAGGACTGCACGAAGTAATCCATCTATAATTGCGTCGTGAAGACCGCACCCGTCCGCGCTAAAAAGAAAATCGGCGACACCGTCCTCGACCTGATCGGCGACACGCCGATGGTGCGGATCAACCGCATCACCCGGGACATCCCGGCCACGGTCGTCGTCAAGATCGAAACGACCAACCCCGGCAACTCGATCAAGGACCGCATGGCGGTCAAGATGATCGAGGACGCCGAGCGGAGCGGCAAGCTCAAGCCCGGTGGCACGATCATCGAAGGCACGTCGGGCAACACCGGCATGGGCCTGGCGATCGCCGCCGTGGTGAAGGGCTACAAGTGCATCTTCACCACCACCGACAAGCAGTCGAAAGAGAAGGTGGACGCGCTGCGCGCGTTCGGCGCGGACGTGATCGTGTGCCCGACCGACGTTGATCCCGAGGATCCGCGGTCGTACTACTCGGTGTCGTCGCGGCTCGAGCGCGAGACGCCGGACAGCTGGAAGGCGAACCAGTACGACAACCCGTCAAACGCCACCGCGCACTACGAGCAGACGGGGCCGGAGATCTGGGAGCAGACCGACGGCAAGATCACGCACCTGGTGGTCGGCGTCGGCACGGGCGGCACGATCACCGGCGCGGGCAAGTACCTGAAAGAGAAGAACCCGAAGATCCAGGTGCTCGGCATCGATACCTACGGCTCGGTGTTCAAGAAATACAAGGAGACGGGCGTCTTCGACAAGAACGAGATCTATCCGTACATCACCGAGGGCATCGGCGAGGACTTCCTGCCGAAGAACGTCGACTTCGACGTGATCGATCACTTCGAGAAGGTGACCGACAAGGACGCGGCGATCATGCAGCGCCGCATCGCGCGCGAGGAAGGCATCTTCGCCGGCAACTCCGCCGGCTCTGCCATGGCCGGCGTGGTGCAGATGAAGGACCGCTTCAAGGCGGGCGATCTGGTGGTGGTCATCTTCCACGACCACGGCACGCGCTACCTCGGCAAGATGTTCAATGACGACTGGATGCGGAAGAAGGGGTTTCTCGAGCGCGCCGGCCTGACGGCGCGCGACCTCGTCGCCAACAAGCGCACGGTGCCGCTCATGACGGTGTCGACCACCGACACCATCGCCCATGTCGCGCAGGTAATGACGTCGCACGACTTCTCGCAGATTCCCGTCACCTCCAACGGCCGCATCGTCGGATCGGTGAACGAGGCGAGGATCTACGCGAAGATGATTTCGGATCCCGCGTCGCGCACGCAGCCGGTGGAAACCGTGATGCAGGGCGCGTTTCCGTTTCTCGACATCACCGCCGGCGTGGACGCGCTCGCGCTGATGATCACGCCGGAGAACCCGGCCGTGCTCGTGCGCGATTTCAAGACCGATGAGACGTGGGTCATCACGCGGTCGGATGTGATTCAAGCGCTGTCATAAGAGTGAGGCAGTTGGGCAGTGAAAGATCGGCTCACGCGGAGGCGCGGAGGCGCGGAGCTGTGGGCCTGGTCGCCCGGCTACGCCGGGCTAGCTGAAACACGAAGGAGCGAGAACGAAAGAGCGACCCGGCACCCCACGCTCTTTCGTTCTCGCTCCTTCGTGTTTCAGCCGGCCGCCGGCGGCGGCCGCCAGGCCCACGGTCTCGAAGTCCTGCCTTCACGATCTACGCGGTAAAAAGGCTCTTCTCCGCGCGCTCCGCGTCTCCGCGGGAGCCGTGAAGCGCGGTTACCTGGGCGCGTAGGGTCCGCCGAGAGGCAGGGCCTGTCGCGTCGGATCGGTCGTCAGCCGCCGATATCCGACGTAGAGCGTCGCGCGCCACCGCACGATCATGCCGAAGGCCATGAGGTAAAAGACGGCGGCCGTCTGCAGCGGCGTGATCAGGTGGCCGATGTAGTCGTGCAGCAGGATGCGCACCGAGAACAAGCCGAACAGAATCCAGAGGAAGGCGCGCGACCGCTTCATGTAGATCACGCCGTCGCGCGGTTCGAGGCGCGACGATTTCAGGAGCGGCCACGACAGGACGAAGGCGCCGAGGGCCAGCGATGCGATCGCCCACGACCACGGCACGCGCATCACGGGCGCGAAGAACATGCCGAACCCGGTGCTCATGCCGAGCGGCGGGATGACGATCGACTTGATCGAGACCGGCACGCGCGTTTCGTGCCATCGCCACAGGAGCAGCACGAGGCCGCCGACAATCGGTCCGATGCGGAGGATCGGCGTCAACACGCCCGCGTACTGCAGATAGAGGTCGTGGATGTTCACGGCTGGAGAAATCGTATCAGCAGTTGATCCAGTGACGGATTTCCGGCATTCGAGCCGCGCTCCATGCGCGGGATATACTTTCTCGGATGGGCTGCACGACTTTTCCCCTGCCTTGGCGCTCCGCCCCGCGCTGTTCTGGAGAACGTGAATGAGAATCGGAATCCCCAAGGAGATTCACGACGGCGAGAGGCGCGTCGCGACCACCCCCGAGGTCGCCGTGCAGCTGCAGAAGCTGGGGTTCACCATCGCGGTGGAAACCGGCGCCGGCGCCGCCGCCAGCTTCAGCGACGATGCCTACATGGCCGCCGGCGCTTCGATCATCAGCGACACCCGCGAGCTCTGGTCGTCCAGCGACATCCTCCTCAAAGTTCGCGCCCCCGAGAACAATCCGAAGACCGGCCGGCACGAAATGGATCTGCTGCATGCGGGTCAGGTGCTCATCTCATTTCTGTGGCCCGCGCAGAATCCTGAATTGCTGAAGCAACTCGCCGCCAAGGGCGTGACCACGCTCGCGATGGACAGCGTGCCGCGCATCTCGCGCGCGCAGAAGATGGACGCGCTGAGCTCGATGGCCAACATCGCCGGCTATCGCGCCGTCATTGAAGCGGCGCAGCACTTCGGCCGGTTCTTCACCGGACAGATCACGGCGGCCGGCAAGGTGCCGCCCGCGAAAGTGCTCGTGATCGGCGCCGGCGTGGCGGGACTGTCCGCGATCGGCGCGGCCCGCAGCCTCGGCGCCATCGTCCGCGCCTTCGACACGCGGCCTGAAGTGAAGGAACAAGTCGAGAGCATGGACGGCGAGTTCCTCATGCTCGACTTCAAGGAAGAAGGCGCCGGCGCCGGCGGGTACGCGAAAGTGATGAGCCCCGAGTTCATCGAGGCCGAGATGGCGCTCTTCGCCGCCCAGGCCAAGGACGTGGACATCATCATCACGACCGCGCTGATCCCCGGCCGGCCCGCGCCCACGCTCATCACCGCCGATATGGTGAAGTCGATGAAGAACGGCAGCGTGATCGTGGATCTCGCCGCCGAGCAGGGCGGCAACTGCGAGCTCACGGTGCCCGGCCAGGTGGCGAAGCAGGAAGGCGTCACGATCATCGGCTACACCGATCTGCCGAGCCGCCTGGCGGCGCAATCGAGCCAGCTGTACGCGACCAACCTGCGGCATCTACTCACCGACATGTGCAAGGCGAAGGACGGCAACCTGGTCGTCGACTTCGCGGACGAAGTGGTGCGCGGCGCCACGGTGGTGAAAGAGAAAGAGATCACGTGGCCGCCTCCGCCGCCAAAACTCTCGGCGGCGACGGCGGCCAAGGCCGCTGCAAGTGCTGGGACAGCGGGTTCGCCCGCCGAAGCGCGCAGCGCGAAGGCGGGTCACGGCAAGACGTCCGGTGGTGGCATTTCGGCCGGAACCTTCCTCGTCGGCGCGCTGATCTTCCTCGGCCTCGGCCTGGTGGCGCCCGCGTCGTTCATGGCGCACTTCACGGTCTTCGTGCTCGCGGTCTTCGTCGGTTACATGGTGGTGTGGAACGTCACGCCCGCCCTGCATACGCCGCTGATGAGCGTGACCAACGCCATCAGCAGCATCATCATTCTTGGCGCGCTGCTCCAGATCAGCGCTCCGGAACCCACGGTCACGTGGATCGCCGGCATCACGATTCTCTTGACCAGCATCAACATCGCCGGCGGTTTCGCCGTCACGCGGCGCATGTTGGACATGTTCCGGAAGTAGGGGCTGATCATGATTCCCGGCATCGAAGGCATCGTCACTGTTTCATACATCGGCGCAACCATCCTGTTCATCCTGGCGCTCGGCGGTCTCAGCAATCCGGAGACGGCGCGGCGCGGCAACCTCTACGGCATCATCGGCATGAGCCTGGCGCTCGTCGCCGCCATCGCCGGCGCCGTCACCGCGAACTACGCGCTCCTGATCGCGTCGCTCGTGATCGGCGGATCGATCGGCCTCGTGCTGGCGCAGCGGGTGCGGATGACGCAGATGCCCGAGCTCGTGGCGATTCTGCACAGTCTCGTGGGACTCGCGGCCGTGCTCGTCGGGTTCGCGAACTTCCTCGGCCACTCGGTGGTCCGGCCCGAAGAAGTCTCGATCCATCTGATCGAGACCTACGTCGGCATTCTGATCGGCGCGGTCACGCTGTCGGGCTCGGTCATCGCGTTCGGCAAGCTCAGCGGGAAGATCAGCGGCAAGCCGCTCATCCTCCCCGCGCGCCACGCCCTGAACCTGCTGCTGCTCGCGGTCGTGATCTGGTTCGGCTATCAGTTCGTCGCCCACGCGGAATCCGGCGGCGGCCTGATGCCGCTGCTCATCATGACGGGCATCGCGCTGCTGTTCGGCATTCACATGGTCATGGCGATCGGCGGCGCGGACATGCCCGTCGTGATCTCGATGCTCAACAGCTACTCGGGCTGGGCGGCGTCGGCCACGGGTTTCATGCTGAACAACGACCTGCTGATCGTCACCGGCGCGCTCGTCGGCAGCAGCGGCGCGATCCTGAGCTACATCATGTGCCGGGCGATGAACCGCAAGTTCCTGTCGGTGATCGCGGGCGGCTTCGGTACGGATGGCGGCGGCGCGGCGCCCACGGCGTCCGCGGAACCGCAGGGCGAAGTGCAGTCGGTGGACGCGGCGGAAACGGCCGCGCTGCTGCTCGACGCGAAGGATGTGGTCATCGTGCCCGGTTACGGCATGGCCGTGGCGCAGGCGCAGCACGTCGTGAACGACATCACGAAGTTCCTGCGCGAGAAGCACATCAAGGTGCGCTTCGCGATTCACCCGGTGGCCGGCCGAATGCCGGGCCACATGAACGTGCTGCTCGCCGAAGCCAAGGTGCCGTACGACATCGTGTTCGAGATGGACGAGATCAACGAGGACTTCCCGGACGTGGATGTCTCGGTGGTCATCGGCGCGAACGACATCGTCAATCCGTCGGCCGAGGAGGACGCCAACAGTCCGATCGCCGGCATGCCCGTGCTGCAGGTGTGGAAAGGCAAGACCACGATCGTGCTGAAGCGGAGCATGGCCACCGGCTATGCGGGCGTCGAGAACCCGCTGTTCTTCAAGGACAACACGCGCATGCTGTTCGGCGACGCCAAGAAGAGCCTCGACGCGGTGCTGAAAGCCCTGCGCGACACCGCGTCACGCTGACGCGATTTCGCCCGGCGGGCCCAAAAAGCCCGCCGGCTCCGAAAGCCCGCCGCCTACGAAACGTGCCGCTCGGGCTCAGTCCTCGTGCCCTTTCACAATCTGCGCGCGATACGGCGCGTCAATGGCCGCGGTCTCTTCGGCCGTCAGCGTCAGATCCACGGCGCGAATGGCCGATTGGAGATGCGTCAGCTTCGTCGCGCCGATGATGGGCGCGGTCAATCCGGGCCGCGCCAGCAGCCACGCCAGCGCGATTTCCGCCATGCCGGCCCCCCGCGCTTTCGCCACGACCTCGACGGCGTCGACGACGTCCCACTGGACGGTACCTTCGTACACGTCGATCGCGTACTGGTCGCTGGCGGACCGCGCCGTGTCCTGGGTGCGCACGGACGCGCCGGACGGCCGCGGGCGGGTCAGCAGGCCGCGCGCGAGCGGGCTCCACGGAATCACGCCGAGGCCCATCGCGCGGCAGAACGGCATCATCTCGCGCTCTTCCTCGCGATAGAGCGCGTTGTAGTGATTCTGCATCGACACAAACCTGGCCCAGCCGTGGCGCTCGCTGATCGACAACGCCTGCATCATGCGCCACGCCCAGCCGGAACTGGCGCCGATGTAGCGCACCTTGCCGGCGCGGACCAGGTCGTTCAGCGCCTCGAGCGTTTCGTCGATGGGCGTGTCCGGGTCGAAGCGGTGAATCTGGTAGAGATCGATCGCGTCGATCCCCAGGCGCTTCAGGCTGGCGTCGCAGGCCTGCAGGACGTGCTTGCGGCCCAGTCCTTCCCGATTGGGGCCGCCGGGGCCCACCGGGTAGAACAGCTTGGTCGCGATCACGACATCGTCGCGCTTGGCCATGGCCTTCAGCGCGCGGCCGGTCACTTCCTCGCTCACGCCGTTCGAGTACATGTTGGCGGTGTCGAAGAAATTGATGCCGGCGTCGAGGGCCGCGCGGAAGAACGGCTGCGCGGCGGCTTCATCGAGAATCCACGGCCGCCACTTGGGATCGCCGTAGCTCATGCAGCCGAGTGCGAGACGGGACACGGTGAGGCCGGTGCGGCCGAGCGTGGTGTACTTCACCGGACCACGTTATTTCAGACCGACCTGCTTGGCAATTGCCTCGAGCCGGCGGTCGCCGCGCACGACATCGACGCGCGGATCGAACCGCAGCGCGCCCATTTCGAAGGACCGGTCGCGGTAGGCGCGCGTGAGCCACTTGAACCCCAGATCCGTCTGGCCCAGGGCAAACCGGATGCACGCGAAGTCGAACGGCGACACGTACCGGTGTTTCGACAGCTCCTCGAGCTTGCGGAGAATGCTGAGGGCCTGATCGCGCTTGCCGGCCAGGGCGAGCGCGCGCGCGAGCGCGCCCTGCATGCGCGGGCTGTTCGGCGCGAGGTTGATGGCGCGGTGAAATGCCGCGGTCGACTCGTCGAGGTCCTTGTCTTT
>JAKALV010000373.1 GCA_021824055.1 Acidobacteriota bacterium | reverse complement strand
TGGACGACGAAGAATCCCGAGACCGCGCGAGTCGCCCTGTACCGTGGGCTCGAGTTGTTCGACCTGATGCTGGATGATCCGCAGCATCGCGGCTCAGTGGCGCGCCTTCGAGAAATCGCGCGCGCGCGCGAGGTCGTCGTTGATTTCTTCGCCGGATCGAATGAGTACGGCTCCGCCGCTTTCTCGTTACAGAAGTACTTCGACCAGTTTGCCCGCACCGCGCGTCGAGCTCACCTCGGGGGCTGAGGCAGGGCTATCGGCCGATGTTCATCCGCCGGTTGAACGATGTGCGCGCCTTCGCAATCGTCTCGTTGGAGTGCGGCACGCCGACCAGGCTCTCGGGCGGGTGGCGATGCTGGTTGCCTGGCGCCTTCGACGGATCGTGATCCGCGACCGTTTCGAACGGCGCCGGCGCGTAGTTCAGGGTCGCCGCCGCCGTCTCCTCGGTGACCCTCGCCGCCTCGATCGCCTTCACCCGCGCTGCTTTCTTGGCGGCAGCCTTCCTGGACGTCGACGCCTTCGAAGGCTTGGCCTTTGGGCCCGGCTTCCTGGCCAGGGCCCTCCTGCGGGTGGTCTTGGGTTTCTTGTTCTTTGATCTGGACACAGTACGTTTTGCCATGCCCAACATGACCACGCCGTGCGGTGCGGCGTCAGTACCGAATAGCACTCTCTGAAGGTGTGCTACCTTCCACTCGGATCAAGAGGAGCCCATGAAACTGAGACTGACCTTCGCGGTGACGGTGGCCCTGACGTTGATCGTTGGCGCAGGGTTGGTAGCGGCGATGCAAGCTGGCGTGCAGCGCGTGGCGCGGACGCGGTCGCAGGGGCCGTGTGACATCTACGCCGCCGCCGGTGATCCGTGCGTCGCCGCGCACAGCACGACGCGCGCGCTCTACGCGGCTTACAACGGCTTCCTCTACCAGGTGCTCCGGCAGTCCGACGGCAAGACCCTCGACATCGGCGTCGTCTCGGCCGTGCCAAGTAATGCGGGTGGTTCTAAGGAAGTGGGATACGCCAACGCGGCCGCGCAGGACGTGTTCTGCGCGAACACGTACTGCTTCATCTCGAAAATCTACGACCAGTCCGGTAAGCACAACGACCTGACGCAGGCGCCGCGCGGCGGATTCAGCGGCCCCGCGATGGGCGGCTTCAACAACCTGCCGATCGCCGACATGGCGCCCGTCACCGTTATGGGCCACAAGGTCTACGGCGTCTTCATCGAGCCGGGCATGGGCCTCAGGAACGACGACCCGAAGGGCACGGCCGTCGACGATCAGGCGGAGGGACAGTACTGGGTCATCAACGGCCATCACTACAACAACGGCTGCTGCTTCGACTACGGCAACGCCGAAACCGACAGCAGAGACGACGGCAACGGCACGATGGAGACGACGTACTACGGGAACGCGACGGGGTGGTATCACGGCCCGGCGCCGGGGCCGTGGGTGATGACGGACCAGGAGAACAACCTCGTCGGCTGCGTGAACGCCGATCCCCGCGACAAGTCGTGCGATCTGCCGGTCATCACGTGGCGGTTCGTGACGGCGATGGCGAAGGGCGAGCCGCATCACTGGACGTCGATGGGCGGTGACGCGCAGCAGGGCGCGCTGAACGAGATGTTCGACGGCCCGCGCGTCGACAAGTCGTACGACCCGATGCGCAAACAGGGCGCGATCCTGCTGGGCAACGGCGGCGACAACAGCAACGGTTCGCAGGGCACGTTCTACGAAGGCGCGATGACGGCCGCGGGCACGTTCCCGACGGACGCGACCGATCAATTGATTCAAGCCAACGTAGTGGCCGCGCACTATCAAGGTGCACGCGTTGGCTTGTCCGCCGGAGCCTTGGCGAAGGCGGACAGCCATCCGGCACTGCAGACCTTTGCACCGAATTCTACCCAAGGCACCACCGTGACCTTCACGAACACGAGCAGCGCGGCCGTGTCGGGCGTCGCGCTGAGCATTGCGGTGCCGGCGCTGTGGAAGTCGGTTCCGCGCGGCAGTGCATCCTTCAGTTCTGTTGCGCCTGGCGCGAGCGTGAGCGCGACGTTCTCGGTCACCTCCGGGCCCACAGCCTGGGATGGCGACATTGTTGCGAACGCCACGTGGGCTGAAGGGACCGCGAAGCGATCGGAAACCGCGGTCGAAAAAGTGCGCAACGTGAGCCCGGTGAAGATCAACGAGTTCCAGATCGCCGCCGGCGCGCCTGCGAATCCGACCAACTCGTTCATCGAGCTGTACAACGCGGGCACATCGCCGGTGGACATCTCCAACTGGACGCTCACCGAGCACGCGATCCAGCAGGCGATCTTCTCCGCGGTGACGATCCCGGCCGGAACGAAGCTCGCGGCCCGCGGGTTCTATCTGCTCGGCCTGTCCAACTCGGGGCTCGCGGCGCAGGCGCACAAGGGCGATACCTTGATCAATGTGCGCAGCACGACGGGCATGAGCGTCGGCGACCCGATCGCGATCGACGCGGAGACTCGCACGATCGCGAGCATCGGGACGCCCGCTGCGCCGAGCACGACGTTGTGGCAGCCGCTGCCGGATGGTCCCGTCATCACGATTCCCGCCGGGTCGAAGAACGTTCCGGTCACGAACGGCGCCGGATTCGTCGTCGGCGAGAAGATCGGGCTCGGGTACGGCGCCACGTATCCCGTTGTCGCGAGGACGGTGGAGAAGTACGAGGTGGCGACGGTGACCGCGGTCGGGAAGCCGGGCACGCAGGGCCGCCTGGCCGCGGCGGCGCCCGCGGGCACGAACATTCTCAAGGTAGGGAATCTCGACAACATCTCGGTGGGCGACAAGATCCGGCTCGATATCGCCAGCGTGGGCCACGGCATCGAGTGGGTCACGGTCACCGCGGTCGGCACGGCCGGCCCGAACGGCACGGGTCTCACGATCGCCGAGACGTTGAAGTTCGACCACGCGGCCAACATGCCGTTCAGCGATCGCGGCACGGGGATCAGCTTCTCGCTCGCGACGATGATGGCGCACTCGAGCAACGAGCCCGTGCAGGCGCTCGGATCAGGGATCACGCTCGACACACCGCTGGCGAACGCGCACGCGATCGACGCCGTCGTGCGCGACGCAAAGGTCACGACGGCGGGGTATCAATCGGTTGTAGTTGGGAGCGATGTGGAGGGGCGGAGCTTTAGCTCCGCCCGAAC
>JAKALV010000058.1 GCA_021824055.1 Acidobacteriota bacterium | reverse complement strand
CTACCGGCCGCAGGATCAGCCGGTCGGCGAAGACGCGCCGCTCGGTCCCGTCAGTCCTTACGCGTTGTCAAAACTGGCGGAGGACCAGCTCGCCCTGCATGCCGCGGCCCACGACGACCTCGACATCGTCGTGGCGCGGCCGTTCAATCACACGGGACCGGGCCAGGCACCCACGTTTGCCGCGTCGAGCTTCGCGCGGCAGATCGTCGAAATTGAACGGGGCAAGACGCCGCCCACGATCGCGGTCGGAAATCTCGAGGCCCGGCGCGACGTCACGGACGTGCGCGATGTGGTCGCCGCATACGCGGCGCTGATGCGTCACGGCCGGCGCGGCATCGCCTACAACGTCTGCCGCAGTCAGACCATCGGCATGGGCGATCTGCTCAACCGATTGCTCGCCATGTCGAGTGCGCGCGTCGAGCTGGTCACCGATCCTGCAAGACTGCGCCCCAGCGATCTGCCGTTTCTTGCCGGCCGGGCGGACCGCCTTCGCGCCGACACCGGCTGGACGCCCCGCATTCCTCTCGAACAAACCCTGGCCGATCTGCTCGGTTTCTGGCGCCGGTCATTGGCGCCGGGGCACTAGAGCGCGTTTCATATGGCTGTAGCCGCCGTCCAAGGTTCAGGGTTCAACGTCCAAGGTCACGTGTTGTCCGCGGGTCCTGCGGGTCCTTCGTCCGATGGGCACGGGCACGTGAACCGAGGACCCCGGGACCGACAGGACCCGAGGACGACGAGTGACGTTGGACCGTGGACCTTGAACTGTGGACGACACGACGCCACACTGAATACTGCTCTGGCGCTCAGCTGATGTCGGGCTTCTCCGAAATCTCCCGGCAGCTCACGCACATCCTCGCCGGCGGCTTCGCGCTGCTGCTGCGATGGACGGCCTGGTGGCAGGCGGCTCTGCTCGCCGTGCTCGCGCTGCTCTTCAACGTGCTGGTGTTGCCGGCCTTCGGCCGGCAGGTGTTTCGGCCGGGCGATCTCGATCGCGTCATGCGGTCGGGCATCGCGATCTATCCCCTCTCCGTCCTCGCGCTGGTCCTGTGCTTCCCGCACCGACCGGACATCGTCGCCGTCAGTTGGGCGGTGCTGGCCGCGGGCGACGGGCTCGCGACGCTGGTGGGCGCGCACGTGAGGACGGCGCCGCTGCCTTGGAATCGCGCGAAGTCGTTCGGCGGCTTGTGCGCGGGCATTGCGGGCGGCGCGCTGGCGGGCGTGGCGCTCGCGTGGTGGACGGCCAAGGGCCTGGCGGCGCCGCCACCAGGCTGGTTCCTGATCGGCGCTCCCATCGCCGCGGCGATCGTCGCCGGACTGGCGGAGACGTTGCCCATCGGCCTCAATGACAACATCTCGGTGCCATTCACCGCGGCGTTTGTGTTGTGGTCGCTGACGTTTGTCGACCTCGCCACCGCGCAGACGGCGATCCCGGCGCTCGTCGCGCGTCTTGGACCGGCCATCGCGGTGAATGTGGTCTTCGCATTTCTCGGATGGCGGGCGAGGACCGTGACCGTCTCCGGGGCGTTGACGGGCTTCGCGATCGGCGTCGCCATGTGGCTCGGGGCGGGCCCGCAGGGTTGGACGATGCTGTTCGCGGCCTTCGCGACCGCCGCGGCAACGACGCGGTTCGGCCATCAGCGAAAAGCGATGCTGGGCATCGCGGAAGGTCGCGGCGGGCGCCGGGGTCCGGGCAATGCGATCGCCAACACCGGCCTGGCGGCCTGGGCGGCGCTGATCGCGCTCGGCATGCACGATCCCCGTCCGGCGATCCTCGCGGGCGTCGCGGCGCTGGCCACCGCCGCGAGCGATACGGTCGCGAGCGAAGTCGGCAAAGCCTGGGGACGCACGACGTGGCTCGTGACCACCCTGCGCCGGGTGCCCGCGGGCACGTCAGGCGCCGTGTCGCTTGAGGGCACGGTCGCGGGTGCGTTCGGCGCGGCACTGCTGGCGGCAATCGGCGCGGGGCTGGGCTTGATACCGGCGGCGGCCGTCGCGCCGGTCGTGATCGCCGCCACGCTGGCGTCGTTCGCGGAAGGGTGGCTGGCCGTGGCGTTCGAATCGACGGGCGTGCTCGACAACGACACGTTGAATTTTCTCAACAGTGCGATCGGCGCGTCGCTCGCGCTACTCTGGTGGACGTTCAGATGAAGTGGCGACTGTATGCGGAACTGGGCCGGCCCTTCACGCTGTTGCCGCCGGCGCTCGGGGTGCTCTCCGGCGCGTTGACGGCCATCGGCGCGCGTCCGCACGAAGTGTGGAGCGTGGCGGTCCTGACGCCCGCGCTCATCGGGGCGGTGATGGCCGCGGTGTTCAACGCCGGCAACAACGCGCTCAACCAGATCTACGACCTCGAGATCGATCGCGTCAACAAGGGCAAGCGCCCGTTGCCGAGCGGCCGCCTCACGATCGCCGAAGCCTGGGGATTTACGATCGTCACCTACATCCTGACGCTCGCGCTCGCCTGGATGGTGGCGCCCGGCGGGCGCCACGAATGTTTCTGGCTCGTGCTGATCGCGGTGGTGGCGACCTACGTCTACTCGGTGCCGCCGCTGCGCACGAAGGCGCGCGGCCTCTGGGCCAACATCACGATCGCGATTCCGCGCGGCGTCCTGCTGAAAGTGGTGGGGTGGTCGGCGGTCAAGACCGTGGTCGGCGTGGAGCCGTGGTTCATCGGCGCGGTGTTCGGTCTCTTCCTGCTGGGCGCCTCAACGACCAAGGACTTCGCCGACATGGAGGGCGACCGGTTGGGCGGCTGCCGGACGCTGCCACTCCTCTACGGCGTCAAGCGCGCGGCGTGGATGATTTCGCCGTCGTTCATCCTGCCCTTCCTCCTTATTAACGTGGGGGCCTACACGGGCATCCTGACCGGCCATGCCCTCTATCTGCACGCCCTCGGCCTGGGGATGACCGTGTACGGCGTCTACGTCTGCTACCTGATGCTCCGGCGTCCCGAGGAACTCGCCACCGAGGAGAACCACGTCTCGTGGGCGCACATGTACCGGATGATGATGGTGCTGCAGGTGGGCTTCGCCCTCGCCTACATCCTGTAGTCGATCGCCGGGACTACCGGCCTTCCATCAACGCTTTGATGCGCGCCTCGGTCGACGGGTGTGACGAGAAGAGGCTCATCAGTCCCCCGCCGGTAAACGGCTGGATGATGAACATGTGCGCGGTGGACGGACTGGCCGCAAGCGGAATCTGCTTGGCCGCCGCCTCAATGTGCCGCAAGGCGTTCGCCAATCCGGTGGGCGTGCCCGCGAGGTCGGCGCCGCCGCGGTCGGCGGCAAATTCACGCTGCCGCGAGATGGCCATCTGAATCAGCATCGCGGCGATCGGCGCCAGGATGATCGTGGCCAGCAGCGCGATCGGGTTGGACCCGCGCCGGTCGCGGCTGTCGCCCCCGCCGCCGAAGATCGCCGCAAACTGCGCCATCCGCGCCGTGAACATGATGGTCGCGGCCAGCGTCGCGGCGACGCTGCTGATCAGGATGTCGCGGTGCTTGACGTGGGTCAGCTCGTGCGCGATGACCCCTTCGAGTTCGGCCTCGGGCAACAGGCGCAGGATGCCTTCGGTAGCCGCCACGGCCGCGTGCTGCGGGTCGCGGCCGGTCGCGAACGCGTTCGGTGACTGGTCGGGAATGACGTACACCTTGGGCATCGGCAGATCCGCGCGCTGCGCGAGCCGGGCCACGATGCGATAGAGGGGATGATCTTCACCGACGGGCTGGGCCTTGTACATCCGCAGCACCATCTTGTCGGAGAACCAATAGCTGAACCCGTTCATGCCGAGGGCCATCACGAACGCGATCGTGAGACCGGCCTGGCCGCCCAGCCCGCCGCCGATGGCCAACAGCAGGCCGCTCATGATTCCGAGGAGTAGCGCCGTCTTCAGTCCGCTTGACATACCTGCATTATTCCATTTCCAGAGTCGCGGACCGTCAGGTCCGAGCCCTTATAATTGGGCCATGGCACTCATCCATTGGCCCGCCATCGTTGCGCTTGGTGTGGCGTCATTGGTACAGACGCCTCCCGTGCCCAAACCGTTTCCGCAGCCGGGCCAGCCGCCCGCCGCGCCAACCGCGCCGCAGACGCCACCGGCGGTCCCACAGGCCGCCGCGCCCGCGCCCGCGGGCGTGCCGACCGAGGCCACGCTCGGCGCGCCGCTCTATCCGACGGCGGAATTTCTGGAGTCGTTCGATGCGGGACGCGGCCAGCGGTACTATATTTTCGGCACCAACGCCGCGTACTCGGAAATCGTCGGCTACTACAAGAACATCATGAAGAACGGCGGCCGCACGATCTTTGAGGCGCCGGCGATGCACCAGTGGGAACTCGCGAAGTTCCAGGACCAGACGATGGCGTTTCCGCCGAGCGTGGTGGTGAAGGATTACTCGTGGGGCGGATCCGAGGGATACCTCTTCGTGGACGGCACCACCGCGAAGCGGTTCAAGACCATCATTCAGATCGTGCCGGCGGTCGCCGCAATTCGGTAGACCGGATCATCGGCCGTCGCCGCCGGACGTCAGCGGCCGCCCAGCCACCAGCCTGCGAGATTGAAGTAGAACAGCAGCGTCGCGAGGTCGGCGGCGGCCAGCACGATCGGGCCCGCGGCAATCCGGGGATCGCGGCGCATCGCGTGCAGCGCGGTGGGCAGCAGCAAGCCGAACAAGCCGGCCGTGGTAATTGACGCGCCGATCGCCACGCCGACCACACACCCGAGCCGCACATCCCCTTGCCAGGCCGCGGCGATGCCGCCGACCACCACACCGCACCCGGCGCCGAGCAGCGCCGCCGCGCCCAGTTCCTGCGCCACCATGCGCCGAAGGAATCCGCGGACGGGCGGGCCGCCGTGCAGACGCTGAATGGTCAGCGTCAGCGCCTGCATGCTCACGCTTTCGGCCAGGGCCAGCACGATGGGAATGAACAGGGCGAGCACCACGACGGCGTTGAGCAACGCCGTGTAGCGCGACGCGATGACGGCCGACAACAGGCCGCCGGCGACGTTCGTCATCAGCCACGGGAACCGATCAAGAAAGCTCGTCCATGCGGTCCGGCTGCTCGATGCGTGAATACCGAGCAGCTGGAAGATGTCGTCGAAGGAGCGGCCCGCCAGCGCGACCAGATCGGGGGTGAACACGCGCGTGTCGACCTGGCCGAGCAGTTCGCCGCGGCGGCCCACGACCGGAAAGACGCGAAACGGTTGCGAGGCAAAGAACTCGGCGGCGACCAGGACGGTGGCCCAATCCGGAATCGCCACGGCGTCACGCGTCATGACGGCGGCGATCCTCTCGTCCACGCCGCTTTCGAGCAGGACGTGCGCGGGCACGACACCCGTCAAGCGCCCGTGATCATCGACGACATAGAAGTGCGGAATGTCACCGGCCCGCGCGCGGCGAATGGCATCGAGCGCGGCGTCGACGCGATCCCCGGACCTGAGGGTCACGGGACACGGCTGCAGGTGCGGCAGGATCGGATCGTGCAACTGATCCGAAGACAGGATGGACATCAGGGTCTGCGGGCGGCGCCGCGCTACGTGCGCGTCTTCCGGTACTCGTCGGCCTTCTCGGCCAGGCCTTTCTCCCGCGCAACCTCGACGGCCACACCCTGTTCGGCGGCGAAGTCGCGAATCTGCTGCGTGATCTCCATCGAGCAGAACTTCGGACCGCACATCGAGCAGAAGTGCGCGGTCTTGGCGCCTTCGGCCGGCAACGTCTGGTCGTGGTACGCGCGGGCCGTCACCGGATCGAGGGCGAGGTTGAACTGATCCTCCCAGCGGAACTCGAACCGCGCCTTCGACATCGCATCGTCCCATACCTGCGCGTGCGGATGGCCCTTGGCGATATCCGCCGCGTGGGCGGCGATCTTGTATGCGATCACGCCGGCCTTGACGTCGTCGCGGTTCGGCAACCCGAGGTGCTCTTTCGGCGTCACGTAACACAGCATCGCCGTGCCGTACCAGCCGATCATCGCGGCGCCGATCGCCGAGGTGATGTGGTCGTAGCCGGGCGCGATGTCGGTGGTGAGCGGCCCGAGCGTGTAGAACGGCGCCTCGGCGCACCATTCGAGCTGCTTCTCCATGTTCTCGCGGATCAGATGCATCGGCACGTGGCCGGGGCCTTCGTTCATGACCTGCACGTCGTATTCCCACGCGATCTTGTTCAGCTCGCCCTGGATCTTCAGCTCGCCAAACTGCGCCTCGTCATTCGCATCGGCGATCGAGCCGGGCCGCAGGCCATCACCCAGCGAGAACGAGACGTCGTAGGCCTGCATGATTTCGCAGATCTCGCGGAAGTGTGTGTACAGGAAATTCTCCTGGTGATGCGCAAGGCACCACTTCGCCAGAATCGATCCGCCCCGCGAGACGATGCCGGTGAGCCGCCGCGCGGTGAGGGGCACGAACCGCAGCAGCACGCCCGCGTGGACCGTGAAGTAGTCGACACCCTGTTCGGCCTGCTCGATCAACGTGTCGCGATAGAGCTCCCACGTCAGCTCCTCGGGACGGCCGCCGACTTTCTCGAGCGCCTGATAGATCGGCACGGTGCCGATCGGCACCGCCGCATTGCGCAGAATCCACTCGCGCGTTTCGTGGATGTTCTTGCCGGTCGACAGATCCATGACCGTGTCGGCGCCCCAGAGCGTGGCCCAGCGCAGTTTGTCCACTTCTTCCGTGATCGACGAGCCGATGGCCGAATTCCCGATGTTGGCGTTGATCTTCACCAGAAAGTTGCGCCCGATGATCATCGGCTCGAGCTCGGTGTGATTGATGTTGGCGGGAATGATCGCGCGGCCGCGTGCAATCTCCGAGCGCACGAAGTCGGACGGCAGGCCTTCGCGCGTGGCGACAAACTCCATTTCGGGCGTCACGACACCCTGGCGCGCGTAGTGCAGCTGCGTCGGCCGGCGCCCCGGCTTCGCGCGCAGCGCCACGCGCGCGCCCTCGCGCCGCCGCTCCCCGACATCGCCGCGCGACAGCACCCAGTCGCGCCGCAGCTCCGGCAGCCCCACGTGCACGTCGTAGCCGAGCGGCCCGCTGGGGTCGTACACGCGCAGCGTCTCGCCGTTGGTCAGCGAGATCTCCCGCGCGGGCACGCGCACACCCTGTGGGCCTTCGACATACACCTTGCGCGAGCCGGGGTGAGCCTCGCGAAATCGGATTCAGTGAGCGGAATGTAGGTGGCCATGGCGTGATCAGCTCCGAATATAGCAGAGCCGTCCCGCGCCTGGCGGCTCATTCCCGGCTATCTGAAGGTGTAGCCGATCCCGAACTTGACGCCGGGACTGTCGATCAGTCCGACTCTCAACTCGGTAAAGAACCCGTCGCGGTGCTCGAGTCCAATGAGAATGTTCAGGCCGCCGCCCGTGTTCGTCACCGTCCCGCCCGGGCGGTCGTGCATGGCGATGTTGGCCGCCGGCCCGCCGCCGACCAGGATCGACCACGGCTGCCTGCGGATAGGCGCCCGATAGACGAGCTCGAAGTTCAGCGCGAGCAGCCGCTCGTCCTGCCCGAATCCCATCTCGACATTCGGGCGGAACCGCACCTGATCGAACACGGGCGCGGTCTGCATGTGCACGCCGAAATAGAACTGATCCGGGCTGCCGCTGACGCCGGCCCGGACGCCGAACGCCTGCGCCGATGCGGCCCGCGCGGATCCGGCCAGCGCGCACACCACCAGTGCCACCGTGACAAAACGTCGCATGTGATGCCTCCCAGCGGCCAACTTTTTCCGACTCGCCCGCCGATGCCGGGCGCGCCGGGCCGCTGGTTCATCAGTCAGCAAGAACCTTGCCGGGACTCAGGCGATCTTCCGCAGGACGAGGCATTTCAGGTAGGAGGTCTCGGGCACCGCCACCAGCACGGGGTGGTCGCGCGACTGCAGCCGGCGCTCCACGAGCGCCACGGTCGCGCGCGCGTCGCTGGCGGCGGCGGCGATGATGTCAAAGAACAGATCGTCGTCGACGTTGTAGGAACAGCTGCACGTGATCAGATGCCCGCCGGGCCGCAGCAGCTTGAACGCGCGCAGGTTGATCTCCTTGTAACCGGCGACCGCGCCGGGAATCGACGACTTGCTCTTCGCAAACGCCGGCGGATCGAGCACGATCGTGTCGAAGTGTTCGCCGGACACCTCGAACTCGCGCAGCTCGTCGAACACGTTCGCCACGCGCGCCTCCACGTTCGTGATGCCGTTGCTGGCGGCGTTGGCCTCGGTGGCCGCGATCGCGGCCTCCGATCCGTCGAGCGCCACCACCTGCGTGCAGCGCGCCGCCATCTGCAGGGCAAACCCGCCGTGATACGTGAACGCGTCGAGCGCGCGCCCGGTCGCATAGCGAGCCGCCGCCTCGTGGTTCTCGCGCTGATCCAGGAACAGGCCGGTCTTCTGGCCGTGCCGCACGTCCACGTCATAGTGGATCTGGCCTTCGCGCACGCGGATCGTGTCCGGCACGTCGCCGTACAGAACGTCGATGCGCTCTTCGAGGCCCTCGAGCCGGCGCACCTTGGGATCGTTGCGCGCCAGAATGCCGCTTGGCATCAGCATGTTGACCAGTTCCCGGGCGATCTGATCGCGGCGCCGGTCCATGCCCTGACACAACGTCTGCATCACGAGCACGTCATCGTAGCGATCCACGATGAGCCCGGGCAGGCGATCGGCTTCCGCATGCACCAGGCGGCAGGCCGTGCCGTCCAGGCCGAGCGAGTCGCGATACGCGATGGCCGTGACGAGCCGGTCGCGCCACAGCGTCTCGTCGTTGACGTTGCCGTCGGTGGCCACGAACCGCAGGGCGATCTGCGATTCGCTGCTCCACAGCGCCCAGCCGAGCGGGCGGCCCCGCTCGCTCTTGACCAGCACCAGGTCGCCGGGCGTGGCGGCGGCGCTGGCGACGTCGGACCGGTAGATCCAGGGATGTCCCAGGCGCAGCCGCTCCGTGCCACGGCGCGACAGAACGGCAGATGCGGTCAAAGCGGATGGGGACACTTTGATATTATGCGCTGATGCGCATCGCGCTTGGCGCCGATCACGCGGGCGTGACCCTCAAAGACCAGTTGAAGCAGTGGCTCATCGCGCGCGGCGACACGGTCACCGACGTGGGAACGCACTCCACCGCATCCGTGGATTACCCCGATTTTGCCGCGGCGGTCGCGCGTGAAGTCGCCGGCGGCCGCGCCGATCGCGGCGTGCTGGTGTGCGGCACCGGTCTCGGCATGGCGATGGCGGCCAACAAAGTGGCCGGCATTCGCGCCGCGCCCATCGTGGACGAAGCCTCGGCGCGCCTCTCGCGCGAACACAACAATGCCAACATCATCACCCTCGGCGCGCGGCTGACCGCCCTCGAAGAGGCTCAGGAACTGCTCCGGATCTTCCTGGTCACCGAGTACCAGGGAGGACGGCACCAACAGCGCATCGACAAGATCAGCGCACTGGACAAACGCCCGTGACCCGCATGACCCACCTCGCCCAGGTTGACCCCGACATCGCCGCCGCCATCGACCACGAACGACATCGCCAGCAGGAAGGCCTCGAGCTCATCGCGTCGGAGAACTTCGTCAGCCCCGCGGTGCTGGAAGCCGTGGGCTCGGTGATGACGAACAAGTACGCGGAAGGCTATCCGGGCAAACGCTATTACGGCGGCTGCGAGTTCGTTGACATCGCCGAGACGCTCGCGACCGATCGCGCCAAACAGCTCTTCGGCGCCGATCACGCGAACGTGCAGCCGCACTCGGGCGCGCAGGCCAACATGACCGTCTATCTGGCGATGCTCAAGCCGGGCGACACGATCCTCGGCATGAACCTCGCGCACGGCGGCCATCTCACGCACGGCCATCCGCTCAACTTCTCGGGCAAGTACTTCACGATCGTTCCGTACGGCGTCCGGAAGGACGACGAACGGCTCGACTACGACGAGCTGGCCGCGCAGGCGCGCGCGACGAAGCCGAAGTTGATCGTGGTCGGCGCGAGCGCCTACCCGCGCATCATCGACTTCGCGCGCATCCGCGCGGTGGCCGACGACGTCGGCGCGCTCATGATGACCGACATGGCGCACATCGCCGGCCTCGTCGCCGCCGGCGTCCACCCCAGCCCGGTCCCCCACTCGGATTTCGTCACGACGACCACGCACAAGACCTTGCGCGGACCGCGCGGCGGCCTGATTCTCTGCAAGGCGCAGTACGCGAAGGACATCGACCGGGCGCTCTTCCCCGGCGTGCAGGGGGGCCCGCTGATGCACGTCATCGCGGCCAAGGCGGTGTGTTTCAAGGAAGCGCTGAGCCCCGACTTCACGGCCTACCAGCACCGCGTGGTCGCGAACGCCAAGCGGCTCGCCGCGAAGCTCAGCGACGCCGGCTTTCGCATCGTCAGCGGCGGCACGGACAATCACCTGGCGCTCGTCGACGTATTCTCGAAGGGCCTCACGGGCAAGGTGGCGGAAGCCGCGCTCGGCAGGGCCGGCATCACGGTGAACAAGAACGCGATCCCGTTCGACGAGAATCCGCCGATGACGGCCAGCGGCATTCGCGTCGGCACGCCGGCGGTCACCACGCGCGGGCTCGGCGAAGCCGAGATGGACACGATCGCGCACTACATGACGCGCGTGCTCGAAGCGCCCGACGATCAGGCGGTGATCGACGGCGTGCGCATCGACGTCGAAGCCCTCTGCCGAAAGTTTCCGCTCTATCCGACGCTCGGACGGTAAACCCTCTGGCCGCGTCTCTCGTCGACCGCGTTGCTGCCGTGTTCGCCGATGGCGGGCCGTTGGCCACGGCCGTCGACGGCTTCGAGGTCCGGCATGGACAGCGCCGCATGGCCGAGGCCGTGGCGCGCACCTTCGAAGACGGCGGCACGCTGATCGCGGAGGCCGGCACGGGCACCGGCAAGACACTCGCCTACCTGGTCCCCGCCGTGCTCGCCGGACGCCGCGTGCTGATCTCCACGGGCACGCGCACGCTGCAGGATCAGATCTTCTATAAGGACCTGCCGGCGCTGTCGCGGGCGATGGACCGCGAGATCCGCGCGGCCTACATGAAAGGCCGCACGAACTATCTCTGCCTCCATCGATTCGACCGCCTGCGCGAGGCCGAGGCCGCGTTGCCCGACGAGGAGCAGCGCTGGCTGCGCATGATCGCCGAGTGGTCGGCCGAAACCGCCACCGGCGACCGGGCGGAAATCGAAGATCTCCCCGACGACTTCGCGCTGTGGAGCGACATGACGGCTACCGGCGAACAGTGCCTGGGCCGTGAATGTCCGCGCTACAACGAGTGCTTCGTCACGCGCATGCGCGAGCGCGCGGCGGCCTCCGACGTCGTCATCGTCAATCACCATCTGCTGTGCGCCGACGCGGCGGTGCGGGAGGGCGCGTTCGGCGAGGTCATTCCGGAGTGTGACCTGCTGGTCGTCGACGAAGCCCATCAGCTCGAGGATGTGGTGACGCACTACTTCGGCGTGGCCCTCACGGCGCATCGTCTCGAGGAACTCGATCGCGACGCCGGACAGGCGCTGGCCGCGCTGCCGCCCGACGAGGGAGTGTTCGCCGTGCAGGCGCGGATGGCGGTCGACGAAGTCGTCCATGCCGGGCGGCGGCTCTTCGACGCCGCGAGGCTGCTGATGCGCGAGCGCAGTGACAGTGGCGACCGCATGACGCTGACCCCGGCGCTGGCGGAGCGACTGCTGGAGCCCGGCCTGGCATTTCAGTCGGTGGCGGAACACGCCGAGACCCTGCTGCGTAATCGCGAGACGGTCCCCGAGGATCTGGCGTCACTCGGCGCGCGTCTGTCCGCGGCGCGCGCGGACATCGCGGTGCTGCTCGCCGCCGACGACGCGCGGTTCGTGCACTACATCGAAACGCGAGGCCGCAGCGTGTCGCTGCGTGCCGCGCCGATCGACGTCGCGGATCTCGTGCGCGACACGGTGATCGGCACGCGGAGCGCCACCGTGTTGACGTCGGCCACGCTGACCGTGGCCGGCTCGTTCGACTACATGCTGGGCCGCCTCGGCACGGCTGGCGCGGAGACGCTGTGCCTGCCGTCGGAGTTCGATTTCACGACACAGGCGGTGTTGTTTCTTCCGGCCGACATGCCCGACCCACGGTCGCCGGAGTTCAACCGGTCGGCCGCCTGGCAGATCGGCGAGATCCTCGAGCGCACGGATGGCCGCGCGTTCGTGCTGTTTACCTCGTACGCCGCCATGCGCGAGGTGCACGCCGTCGTCTCTCCGCGTCTTGCCTGGCCGGTCCTGATGCAGGGCACGGCGCCGCGCACCGCGCTCCTGCGCGACTTTCGCGCCACGCCCAACGCCGTGCTGTTCGCCACGGCCAGCTTCTGGCAGGGCGTGGATGTGGTGGGCGACACGCTGAGTTGCGTGATCATCGACCGCCTGCCGTTTGCGTCCCCCGGCGACCCGTTGATCAAAGCGCGCATCGACGCCATCGGCCGGCGGGGTGGCAACGCGTTTCAGGACTATCAGATCCCGCTCGCGACCCTCACCCTGCTGCAGGGCCTCGGCCGCCTGATCCGTACGCGCAGCGACCGCGGCGTGCTCGCGATCCTCGATCCGCGCCTGACCCGCATGGGCTACGGCCGCCGCTTCCTCGCATCCCTGCCGCCCGCCCCGATCACAAGCGACCTCGACGCCATCCGCCGCTTTCTGAGCTGATTGCCGGATTTCCGCAATAGGCCGGCCATCTCCGCTTTGCCGCTTTGCCCCTTTGGCTCTTTGCCCCTTTGCACTTGTGCAGTATTTGCGGGTGTAAACTGACTCAGCTCTTGTAGGAGGGTCTGTATGGTTCGCTGGTCCGTGTTTCGCACGCTCTTAATTACCGCATTCGCACTCATCGTGGTCGGCTATCTGTCGACGCCGGCCTCGGCGCAGCTCACCGCTGTGGCGCGCGGCAAGGTGGTTGACAAGGACGGCAAGCCCGTCGAAGGCGCCGAAGTGAAGGGCGAGTTCCTCGGTGACGTGGTCCGTGAGTGGACGATGAAGACCGATAAAGCCGGTCAGTTCCTCCGCGCGGGCCTTTCGCCGGGCATGTGGAAGATCACCGCGACCAAGGACGGGCTGGTTGGCGTGGCCAACAACGTGCGCCTGAACCTGGGCGATCCGAATCTGATCCCGCCGATCGAGCTGGGCGAACCGAAGAAAGCGGCGGCGGCCAATATGAGCGCCAAGGAAATCGAGGCGGCCAACAAGAAGCAGGCTGAAATGGAGGCCGACTTCAATGCGGCCAAGACGGCGTTTGAAGCCGGCGACTTCGATGCCGCGATTGCGGGTTTGCAGCGGGTCCTCGTGAACCTGCCGAACTGCGCGGCCTGCTACCTGAGCATCGGCGACGCCTACAACAAGAAGAACGACATGGCGAATGCCGAGACCGCGTACCTGAAGTCCATCGAGCTCGACGCCACCAAACCGGCTCCGTACGCCGCGCTCGCCACGATCTACAACGGGCAGAAGAAGTTCGACGAGGCCAGCAAGATGAGCGCGAAGGCCAACGAGCTGAGCGAAGCGTCCGGGGGCGGCGGCGATGCCGGCTCCGTTTTCAACCAGGGCGTCATCCTCTGGAACCAGAGCAAGGCGGCGGAAGCCGAGGTGCAGTTCCTCAAAGCCTCCACGCTCGATCCGAAGATGGCCGACGCCTTCTATTGGGTCGGCATGTGCCGCGTGAATCAGGGCAAGCTGCCCGACGCCAAGGCGCCATTCCTGGAATACATGAAGCTCGCGCCGACCGGCCAGTACGCTGAGCAGGTCAAGGCGATGCTCGACGTCATCAAGTAGGCGCGGGCCTTCAGGTCCGCGCGTTTCGTGTGATCGCACGCAGTCTCGCTGAGGTGCGCCGCCGAATTGACGCGGCGGCGCATCAGGCTCACCGCAATCCTGCCGATATCCGCCTGATCGCTGTTTCCAAGACATTTCCTGTCGCAGACGTCCTCGCCGCCGCGGCCGGGGGGCAACGCGACTTTGGCGAGAACCGCGTACAGGAAGGCCTCTCGAAGCTTGATGCCGCGCGCGCGGCGATCGGCGCCCCTCAAAGCGGCGGTGCGCTCGAGTGGCATCTGATCGGACACCTGCAATCCAACAAGGCCAAGAAGGCCGCCATGGCCTTCGCGTGGATTCACTCGATCGACAGCGTCGACCTTCTGCGCAAGATCGATGAGGCTGCCGTGCAGTCCGGCGCGCGGCCGCGCGTGCTGATCCAGGTGGATCTGGCCCACGAAGCCACGAAATCCGGCGCCGACGCCGCCGGCGTGCCGGCGATCGTGGAG
>JAKALV010000372.1 GCA_021824055.1 Acidobacteriota bacterium | reverse complement strand
GCTGGCAGAACTTCGGCGAGTTCAACATGGTGTTCAACTCGATCATCAACTGGAACGACGGGAAGTGACATCGTGAATCGATAATCGATAATCTCGAATCGCAGATCGGGAATCGGGAATCGAGGGCCGGCGGGCAACCGACGGCCCTGTTCTTTTTCTCCGCGCACTTTCGGGCGAACCCGCGCGCGCCATGGGCGTAATGTCTAGCGGAGACGCTCGATGGCCTTCCCGCTCCTTCGCGACTCCGTGCGGCTCATTCGCCGCAATCCCGTGCTGTCGCTCGTGGCCATCTTGTCGCTGGCCATCGGCATCACGATCAATGCCACGGCGTTCAGCCTCATCGACGGCCTCGTGCTGCGGCCGCTGCCCGTCGCCGATCCGGCCGGGCTGATCGTCATTCGCACGGTGTCGACATCGGGCGGCGCGGACGGTGTGTCCTTCGACGACTTTCGCGACGTCCAGGAAAGCGCGAAGACCAGCGCACCGGCGCTGATCAGCCACCGCTATTGGCAGCGGAAGCTCGCCGGCGATCCGCATGTGATCGGTCGCTCCATCCGGTTGAACACACGCGCCTGGACCATTGTCGGGGTGCTGCCGGAGCACTTTGGCGGCACGCAACCGCTTCTGCCGCCGGCGATCTGGGTGCCGATCGACGCGTTCGTGGCCAACGGCCGGTCGGCGGGCACGCGCGGTGACCGCAGCGTCGTCGTGCTCGGCCGTTTGGCGTCCGGCGTCACCATGTCGCACGCGAACGCCGAGTTGCGTCGAAGACGGATCTGACGCCGATCATCAAGGGCCACACTGCCGCCGGAGGAGGGATTGGACGCCGTATCCCGGTGCGCAACGCGCTCGTTGTGGGCGACCAGCCTGCTGCACGCCAACGCCACGGACCCCGGATTCGCGCCGGGACCCATGGCGTTCGCGACCGTGGCGCCCGGCGGTGCCGGATACGATCGGAACCGGTCGGAGGACGTCTACCGGCGGTTGATCGAGCACGAGCGTTACGGGACTAAGACATTGTTAGTGCCTCACTAACTATTGCGCGCGAAGCTCCGCAGGAATGAGCGCGCCCTTGGCGCGATGCGACCACAGGACCGCGAGCCACAGCATGATCCCGGTGAAGATCGCGTAGGCGATGAGCGCGCCGCCGATCGACAGTTCATGGCGCAGCGGGTAGGTCGGAAATCCGTACACGACTTCGACGTGCACCCAGTACACGAACAGCGACGTCTGGCCGAAGACCACCATCGGGCTCCAGCGATCCGCGCGCGGGCGTTTCAACCACAGCCAGGCGAGCGGAAACATCACCACCATCACGCTGAGCCGCAGCAGGAACCACGACGTCGACCCGTGCCAGAACGACGAGTACGGCGTGAAGGTGGGCAGGTACGATCCGATATAGGCGGCCACGAAGAGCATCGTCCCGCCCAGCGCCAGTTGCCCGTGAAAGCGGCGATCCGCGGCGGCGTCGCGGTTCACGGTGAACAGGCGGCCGAGCCATGCGCCCGCCAGCACGAAGCCCGCCCACGGAAACAGCATGAAGTTACCGCCCGCGCCCGCCGTGCGCACGTAGCCTTCAAGGCGATCGCCGAGGAGCGTCGGCCACCACCATCCCGGCGCATATTGCGCGAGCAACACGCACAGCGCCGCCGGCACGAGCAGCCACAGCGCGCGCCCTCGCTCCGTGCGCCCGCGCGCTCCGCACCAGGCGGCGGCCACCATCGCGAGACCCATGACGTTGAGGATGTCAACCTTCAGCAGGCTGGGCCACGACGCGGTGGGCGACAGCATGAAGGACTGCAGGCGGAACAGGAACGCGAGGCCGAAGATCTGC
The DNA here is from genome assembly GCA_021824055.1 of Acidobacteriota bacterium. Lineage (GTDB taxonomy): Bacteria > Acidobacteriota > Vicinamibacteria > Vicinamibacterales > SCN-69-37 > SCUN01. The sequence goes on along the minus strand of JAKALV010000372.1, from coordinate 1,355 downwards.
CAGCCGCGCTTCTGCACGGCCCAGCTGGCCTCCGCGATCGATTTCCCTTTTCTCACGTGCGACGCGGCCGCCAGCGCCACCGACACGCCCGCCAGAAACAGGAACAGCGGCGCGGCCCATCCGGCCAGGAACTGCAGCAGCTTGAAGTGGGACTGCGCGCGGACGGCCGGATCAGACACGGTCCACGAGTCGATCGTGTGCGCCTCGATCATGATCACGACCGCGAGGCCGCGAAGCCAATCGATGTACGCCCGCCTATTCATTGATCCGAAACCACTTGACCGGTCGTGGTATCACGCGTTTCCTTCCGCATGCGGCCGCAGACTACCACGACCCGTCAAGCGGTTTCGGGGTCACGCCGTGATCTTCACGCTCGTGGTGAATTCCATGTCAGCCCGAAGCGTGTTGGACACCGAGCAGTAGGTCGACTTCGACAGCTCGATCGCGCGCTCGACGGCATCCTGAGGGATGTTGCCCTTGACGGTGAACGTCAGGTGCACCTTCACATACCGCTTCGGATGCCCGGCCGCCCGCTCGCCGTCGAACGACACGGACAGCCCCTGCAGGTCGTGACGGCCCTTCTTCAAGATATGGACGATGTCCATCGCCATGCAGCCCATGATGGCGTGCGCGAGAAGCTGCATCGGCGAATACGCCTCGGAACTGCTGCTCGCGAGCGTGAGCGCGGGGCCGCCTTCGGCGTGGAAGTTCAGTTCAGAATCCCAGATCAAGGACAAAGACATAGTTCGACTCTAGCATCGGGGAATCGGAAATCGGCAATCTCCAATCGATAGTCGCGGAATCGGGGAATCTCGAATCGCAGTGCCGAGTAGTCGGCAATCGGGAAATCGATTGATCGGGGAATCGGGGAATCGGGAGATCGGGAGATCGGGGGAATCGGGGGAATCGGGGGAATCGGGGGAATCGGGAATCGGGAATCGGGTGAGCTGCCTCAGAGGTCGCGAAGTGCCACGTTCGGGTCCACGCGCGACGCCCTGCGGGCGGGCACCAGGCACGCCACCACTGCGGCGAGCATCAGTGGCAATGCGGCGAGCGCGGCGGGACCGAACGCCGCTCCTTGTGTGAGCTTCAACGGGGGAAAGAGCGAAAGCAGCCCTTGCGAGATCAGCATGGTCGTGCCAAGGCCAAGAATGATGCCGGCGGCGACCGGCCGCAGGCCGTCGACGAGGACCATCCGCAGAATGCCCCAGCGGGCGGCTCCCTTCGCCCCGCACCGAAAATATCCGTGTCCGTTGTCGCTGCGACGCCGATGACCGTGACGAACGTATCAGTGCCGGGTCCAGTGGCGTTCGCGTGTTTCACTGACAATTGCCGGCCAACGGCATGCCCATCCG
>JAKALV010000057.1 GCA_021824055.1 Acidobacteriota bacterium | reverse complement strand
GAAGCGTTTCAGCAGGGCGCGCGTGACGCAGCGGTTGAGCTCGTCACGATGCAGATGGAAGATCTGGCCTCTGTGCTGGTCCGGTTTGACAACGGCGCCAAAGGCAGTTTTTCGGTCGGCCAGGTCTGCCCCGGGCACAAGAACGACCTCGTGCTGGAGATCTGCGGGAGCACATCGTCGCTCCTGTGGCGCCAGGAAGCGCAGAACGAACTCTGGATCGGGCATCGCGATCGCGCCAACGAGTTGCTGCAGAAAGATCCCGCGCTGATGAACGACGCCGGCCGGGCGTATGCGCAACTACCCGGCGGACACCAGGAGTCGTGGGCCGATGCCTTCGCCAACGTGATGCGCGACATCTACGCATTTATCGCCGCCGGCAAGAAGCCCGGCGACGGCCATCCCCCGGCGTTTGCGACCTTCGCCGACGGCTACCGCGCCAATTGCCTGGTGGACGCGATGCTGTCGAGCGCCAGGGCCGGCAGCGCGTGGACGAAAGTGAGCGAGTAGATGACCGTCGCGCCCTTCGCGCCACAACTGATGAAGGTCGGCGTGCTGACGGCCGCGCTGCAGGAACTGACGCCGCGCGACGTGCGCGACGCCGATCCGGACCGCGCGATTGAAGACTGGCTCGCATTCGCGCGTGACCTCGGCGCCGATCAGATCCAGCTGTCGGCCGCGCTCCACCCCAGCGAGGCCGACGTGCCGCCCGAGGCGCTGCTCGATCCCGTGGCGAACACGCTCGACTTGCGACAGCCGTTCACCAAGGCGCGTGCGAACCGCGTGTCGACCGCGATCGCGTCAACAGGCGTCACGCTGTCCGATCTCGGCTACTTCGACAATCTCCTGCACGCCGATCCCGCCGTCCGGCGAAAGAAGCACGCGTTCCTGCTCCGCGTATTCGATGCGGCGGCGCTGCTCGGCGCGAACGCGGTCTGCGGGTTCGTCGGCCGGAATCAGGAACGCACGCTTGACCAGAACTTGGGCGAGTTCGAAACCTGCGTCATCCCGTTGCTCCGCGAAGCCAGGGCGCGCGGGCTCGTCTATCGCGTGGAGCAATGCCCGATGCCGGGATGGAGCACGGGCGACGACTTTCACAACAACATCGCGTATACGCCCGCGGCCTGGATCGAACTCCACCGGATCTGCGAGCGCCACGGCGTGGGCGATCAGTTCCGCATTCACTACGATCCCTCGCACGCCATTCTGATGGGACAGGACACGCGGTCGATCTTTCAATACCTGAAGGACGCCGATTACGGGTTCCTCATCGCGGGTTTCCACGTGAAGGGACAGGTCATCGACGCGCGCGGCGTGTCGGCCTGGGGCTACGGCGGACAGACGATGGGCCGCGGCGACGTGTCGCGCGACGGCGTGCCGGCCGTGCCGGCGGCCGCGTGGAAGAAGCAGACGGTGTTGTGCGAGCACGAGCTGCCGGGCACCGCGAAGCACGACCCGCTCGCGTATCTGCAGAATCGGTCCGTGGACTGGCTCGATCATCAACTGGCGGCGCGGGAGCTGCTGCCGCTCGATGCCGCAACCACGCCGCTCATCGTGGAGCACGAGTATCCGAAGGCGCGGATCCAGGATCGCGCGCGGCTGCTGCCGATCCTGCAGGGCTCGATCGCCTTCGTGCGGCATATCGACGCCGCCGCGGCGAGCATGTACGCCCTGCAGCACGACGTGCTGAAGGCGCAGGGCATTCCGACTCAAGGCGTCGGCCGCGAGCCGTTCCGTGCGTAGGGCCGAGCTTTAGCTCGGCCGAATGGCGGAGCTAAAGCTCCGCCCTACGTACCATCCACTTATCCGAGGATGATCCGCGGCGGCGAGGTGGACAGATCGAGCAGCCGCCCCAACTCCTCGGGGCTCGACGTCGGCGCCTGGCAGGTGAACCCGCTGCACACGTACGCCGCCGGTGCGCCGGCCAGCGGCGCCATCGCCGCGAGCCACGGCAGCACCGCCGCCAAGCCGGCCTGTGCCGCCCCCGGGACCACCGGCAGCACCACGGCGAACGGCAGATGCCGCGTCGCCACTTCCCGTTCGAGCGCGATGGTGCGCGCATCCGCGCGATCGCCGACGATCACGATCTCGGTGGATGGCCCGTGCCAGACCGCGAGGTTGCCCAGCATGAGTGGCATCACGCGCGCCACGCGTCCGATCTCGCTGCCGTAACGTTCGAGCGCGCGTTCCGCGGCCGCGCGGTGCGTCTGGTCGCCGGTCAGATGCGCGAACGTCAGCAGGTTGCGCACCGTCACCGACGCCGCGGACGGCTCGGCGCCGTCGTAGTCTTCCTTGAGCCTCAGCAGCACCGTGGGATCGTCGCCGGTCGTGCTGAACCAGCCGCCATCGCGTGGATCGAAGAAGAGCTCCGTCTGGCGGGCCTGCAACGTCTGCGCCCACGCGAGCCAGCGCGCGTCGCCCGTGGCCTGCACCAGTTCGAGCAGGCCCCAGATCAGACATGCGTAGTCTTCGCAGAACCCCGGAATCGCGGATTCGCCGTCACGGTAGCGGCGCAGCAGCGTCCGGGTGCCGGGCCGCCACAGGTTCTGCTCAATCGCCGAGGCCGCCTGCGCCGCCGCATCGCGCCACCGCCGCCGGTTCGGACTGTCGACGAGTGCGCGCGCGGCGCGGGCGAACGCCGCGATCATGAGCCCGTTCCACGCCGTGATCACTTTGTCGTCCAGGTGCGGACGCGGCCGCTCGGCCCGCGCGTCGTACAGCACCTGCCGCGCGGTCCCGAGCACGCGCATCACATCATCAACGGTGCGTCCCGTCCGCGCGGCGATGTCTTCGATGTCCTGCGCGATATAGGGAATGTTCAACCCGCGGAACTCGCCCTGGGGATCGCTGGGCGCATTGCCGTCGGCCTCGATACCGAAGCGCCGTCGGACGATCGGCGCGTCGGCGCCGAACAGCGCGTCGATCTCGCCCGCCGCCCACACATAAAAGGCGCCTTCGCGTTTTCCATGGCCGTCTCCGGCACCGGGTCCAATCATCGCGGCCTGAGCCGCGCCCGGCGGCGAGTCGGCGTCTTCAGCCGAGAAGAACGCGCCGTCCGGCGACGTGAGCTCCGCCAGCACGTAGTCGAGCGTGTCCTCGGCGATCACGCGATAAAAGACGTCGCCGCTGACCTGAGCGCCGCCGAGATACGCGAGCACGAGCTGGGCCTGGTCGTAGAGCATCTTCTCGAAATGCGGCACGCGCCAGCCGGCATCCACCGAATAGCGGTGAAAGCCGCCGCCGACATGATCGCGCACGCCCCCGATGGCCATGGCGCGCAGGGTCTCCTGCGCCGCGTGCCGCGCCTGCTGATCGCCCGCCAGGGCGTACGCGTCGAGCAGGAACAACAGCTCCGAGGGCCGAGGAAACTTCGGCGCGCCGCCGAATCCGCCGTACCGCCGGTCGAATGCGTCGATGAACGCCTTGACGCCGATGTCGATGGCGCCGCGTCCCGCCACCGGCGCGCGGTCCAGCCCCCCGCCCGCCGCACCGGTCGCATCGCGCAATTTGTCGATCATGTCGTCCGCCGACGCGAGGATGCTCGACGGGTCCTTCGTCCAGCCGGCCGCGAGTTGGGTCAGGACGTCGATGAAGCCCGGCCGTCCCCAGCGCGACGCGGGCGGAAAGTAGGTGCCGCCGAAGAACGGCTTCAGGTCGGGCGTCAACCAGACGCTCATCGGCCATCCGCCGGCGCCGGTCGTGGCCTGGACAAACGTCATGTAGACGCGATCCAGGTCGGGCCGCTCTTCGCGATCGACCTTGATGGGCACGAACTCGCGATTGAGCACCGCGGCGATGGCCGCGTCCTCAAACGATTCGTGCTCCATCACGTGACACCAGTGGCACGTGGAGTACCCGATCGACAGAAAGATGGGCTTCTGCTCGCGCCGCGCCTTCTCGAACGCCTCGTCCCCCCAGGGATACCAGTCGACGGGATTGTTCGCGTGCTGCAGCAAGTACGGGCTGCGTTCACCGGCCAGTCTGTTTGACATTCGCTTTCATCTTACCGGGAGCATTCAGGCGCGCGTACGCCGCCGAGACCTCCGCGCCGTACAGGAAGATCACGGCCGACAGATAGATCCACACCAGAAACAGCGCGACCGCCGCGACCTGCCCGAGCACGGTAAAGCGCGACAGGTCGCCGACGTACCAGGAAAACAGGTCAAACGCCAGCCGCCACAATGTGCCGGCGATGATCGCGCCCCACCACACATCGCGCAGCCGCACCTTGGCGTTCGGCACGTAGTAATACATGAGGCCGATCACCACCATGAACATCGGCGTGGGGGCGTTGCGCAGCGCCACGCCCCGCAGGTGGTCGAGGCCCGGAACCAGGGCAATCACGTTCGTGAACCAGGTGGCCTGCGCCACCTTCACCGACGACATGAGCAGCAGCGTCACAATGAGCAGGACGGCGGCGACCGACAGCATCGTGAGCGCCACGAGCTTGTGCTTCCAGAAACCCGGGCGCGTCTCCACGCCCCAGGCGTGATTGATGGCCGAGGTAATCGCGCCAAAGATGCCCATCGAGCCGAACAGCGCCAGGACCAGCCCGACCACGCTGACCTGGAGCCGCAAGCGGCTCAGCTCGTGGATCTGCGTGAACAGAAAATCGGGATTGCCGGGAACCGCACGGGCCACGAGCTGCAGCAGCGTGGCGTCACGATCGCCGCCCACGGTGACGAAGCCCAGCACCGCCAGCACCAGGAGGAGAAACGGAAACATCGACAGCAGCGAGTAGTACGCGATCGACGAGGCGAACGTCAGGTTGTCGCTGCGGTAGAACTCAATCATGCCCAGGCGGGCGGCCTGCCCCCCCAGACGGAAGCTCCGGACGAGTCGCGTCGCCAAGGTCATCGGTCTCAGGGGTCGCAGCGAACCAGACACTAAGGTCATCTTATAATCGACGCGATGCCCGATCCGCAGAAGCCGGCGCCGTTCGACCCGATGGCCACCCGGCGGCCGCAGCCCATCCGTTCGTCGCAGCCGGCCCCGGCCACCTGCGAGGACAAGATCGCGTGCGACCGCTGCGGCGGAGAGGTCTACCGGATGCATGCGGTCTGGCGTTGCATCACGTGCGGATTCAAGAGCGATTGCTGTGGGTGGTAACCGATGAACGTCATTCAGAGCCACATCAACACCACGGCGGCGGAATTCAAGCAGAACGACTCGGCCATGCGCGCGCTCGTCGCCGAACTGCGCGAGCGCACCGCGACCGTCAAGGAGGGCGGCGGACCGAAATACATGGAACGCCACCGCGAGCAGGGCAAGCTGCCGGTGCGCGAACGCATCGACAAGCTGATTGACCCGGGCACGCCGTTCCTCGAATGCTCCGCGCTTGCCGCGTGGGGGTTCTACGACAACGAGGCGCCGTCGGCCGGCGTGGTCACCGGCATCGGCCGCGTGCGCGGACGCGAAGTGATGATCGTGGCGAACGACGCCACGGTCAAAGGCGGCAGCTACCTGCCCCTCACCGTGAAGAAGCACGTGCGCGCGCAGGAAATCGCCTTGCAGAACCACCTGGCCTGCGTGTACCTCGTGGACTCGGGCGGCGCCTTCCTGCCCTTGCAGGACGAGGTGTTTCCCGATCGCGAGCACTTCGGCCGCATCTTTTTCAATCAGGCGCGGATGTCGGCGATGCGCATTCCGCAGGTCGCCGTCGTGATGGGTTCGTGCACGGCCGGGGGCGCGTACGTGCCGGCCATGTCCGACGAGACGATCATCGTGAAGGGCACGGGGACGATCTTCCTTGGCGGCCCGCCGCTCGTGAAAGCGGCCACCGGCGAGGAAGTCACCGCCGAGGAACTCGGGGGCGCGGACGTGCACACGCGGCTCTCCGGCGTGGCGGACTACCTGGCCGACGATGATGACCATGCGCTGGAGCTCGCGCGCATCGTCGTCTCGACCCTGCCTCTGCGCAAGCAGCTGCCGGCCGACATGCTCGTCTCCGAAGCGCCGAAGTACGATCCCGAGGAGGTCTACGGCGTCGTCAACCTCGACCCGCGGCATCCGTACGACGTGCGGGAAGTGCTTGCGCGCATGGTGGACGGCTCCCGTTTCGACGAGTTCAAACAGCGCTACGCCACCACGGTCGTCACCGGCTTCGCGCATCTGCACGGCATGCTCGTCGGCATCGTGGCCAACAACGGCGTGCTGTTCTCCGAGTCGGCGCTCAAGGTCACGCATTTCATCGAGCTGTGCAACCTGCGCGGCGTGCCGCTGGTCTTCGTGCAGAACATCACGGGCTTCATGGTCGGCAAGCAGTACGAGCGCGGCGGCATCGCAAAGGACGGCGCGAAGATGGTCCATGCGGTCGCCACGTCGGTGGTGCCGAAGTTCACCGTCATCATCGGCGGCTCGTTCGGCGCCGGCAACTACGGCATGTGCGGGCGCGCCTACGATCCGCGGCTGCTCTGGATGTGGCCCAACGCGCGCATTTCCGTGATGGGCGGCCTGCAGGCCGCGTCGGTGCTGGTGACCGTCAAGAAAGATCAGCTCGCGCGCGCGGGCAAGACGCTCTCGCCCGAGGAAGAGGCCGCGATCCGCCAGCCGATTCTCGACAAGTACGACCGCGAGGGTTCGCCCTATTACGCCACGGCCCGGCTCTGGGACGATGGCGTGCTCGACCCGGCACAGACGCGCGACGCGCTGGCGCTCGGGCTGTCGGCCGCGTACAACGCGCCGATTCCGGATGCGAAATTCGGCATCTTCAGAATGTAACGATGTCCACACTCACGATCGAGCACGGCCCCGTCACCACCGTCACCCTCAACCGCCCCGATGTCCGCAACGCGTTCAACGAAGATCTGATAGCCGAGTTGACCGCCTGGGCGCGCAGCGTGGTGCCCGGAGACACGCGCGTCGCCATTCTGCAGGGCGCCGGGAAAGCGTTCTGCGCCGGCGCGGACGTGCACTGGATGTCCAAGATGGCCGGGTACTCGCGCGACGAGAACCTCGCGGACGCCGAGCGCGCCGCCGCGATGTTCAACGCGCTCGACCGCGTGCCCGTGCCGTTGATCGGGCGCATCCACGGCGCCGCCCTGGGCGGCGGCTCCGGGCTGGCGGCGGTGTGCGACGTTGTGGTGGCCGCCGACGACTCGGTTTTTGGATTTACAGAAGTGGTGCTCGGGATTCTGCCCGCGATGATCTCTCCGTATGTTCTGCGGAAGATCGGCCTCACGGCCGCGCGTGAGCTGTGCCTGAGCGGCGCGCGGTTCGACGCCGCGCGCGCGAAAGCGATCGGGCTCGTGTCCGAGATCGTGCCGGCCACCGCGTTGGATGCCGCCGTGGCGCGTCACGTGCAGCTGTTCCTGAAGGCCGCGCCGACCGCGGTCGCGCGGGCCAAGGCCCTGCTCCGGCAGGTGCACGGCCGGCTGCCTGAAGATGTGGTGGGCCTGACGACCGCGGCCATCGCGGATCAGCGTGTCTCGCCGGAAGGCCAGGAAGGCCTGCGGGCGTTCCTCGACAAGCGGCCGCCCGCGTGGCTGAACAACATTCCGGGGCCGAAGGCGTAGTGATGCGCCGGGTGCTTATCGCCAACCGCGGCGAAATTGCCGTGCGCGTCATTCGCGCGTGCCGCGAACGCGGCATCGAGACGGTGGCGATATTTTCCGACGCGGATCGCGAGGCGCCGCATGTGCTCGCGGCCGACCATGCGATGCACGTCGGCCCGGCCGCGGCCAGCGCCAGCTATCTCAACGTCCCCGCGATTCTCGCCGCCGCGGCGGAGTCGGGCGCGGACGCCGTCCATCCCGGCTACGGATTTCTGTCCGAGAACGCGGCGTTCGCCGAGGCCTGCGCGAACGCCGGCCTGATCTTCATCGGGCCGCCCGCCTCCGTGATTGCGCGGATGGGCTCAAAGACGGCCGCGCGCGCCGCGGCGATGTCCGCCGGCGTGCCGGTGGTTCCCGGCGTGGTGCCGGCCAGCCAGTCGCCGGCTGCCATCGCCGATGCCGTGCGCCGCGTCGGCTTCCCCGCGTTGATCAAGGCCGCCGCCGGCGGCGGCGGCAAGGGCATGCGCATCGTCCGGCGCGACGATGAAGTGGCGGAGGCCGTGGAGTCGGCGAGCCGCGAAGCCGCACGGGCGTTTGCGGATGGCGCCGTTTACGTGGAGCGGCTGATCGACAGGCCGCGACATATCGAGGTGCAGGTGCTCGGCGACCGGCACGGCCATGTCGTGCACCTGTTCGAACGCGATTGCTCGTTGCAGCGGCGGCATCAGAAAGTGATCGAAGAGACGCCGGCGCCCTCGCTCGCGCCCTCGGTGCGCGCCGCGATGACGGCGGCGGCCGTGGCGGCCGCGGGCGCCGTGGGGTACGTCAATGCGGGCACCGTGGAGTTCATCCTCGAGGGACACGGCGAAGACGCACGATTCTACTTCCTGGAAATGAACACGCGCCTGCAGGTCGAGCACCCGGTAACCGAATTGGTGACGGGCCGTGATCTCGTGCACGCGCAGTTGCGGGTGGCCGATGGCGAGCCGTTGTGGTTCACGCAGGCCGACGTCACCCAACGTGGTCACGCCATCGAGTGCCGCGTGTACGCCGAGGACGCGTCGCGCGGATTGCTGCCGCAAACCGGCCGTCTGATCCGTTACGTTGAGCCGTCGGGTCCCGGCGTGCGTGTGGACAGCGGCGTCCGCGAAGGACAAGCCGTCGGCGTGGACTACGACCCGATGCTCGCCAAGCTTATCGTCCATGCCGAAACGCGCGACGCGGCCATGGCCCGCATGGCGGAGGCGCTGAAGGCATTTGCGATCCTCGGCGTCCGGCACAACGTGCCGTTTCTGCTCGCCCTCCTCAATCTGTCCGAAGTGAGGATGCAGGACGCGCCGGAAGCGCAGGGGTACCACGTGGACACGGGCTTGATCGAGCGGCGGCTGGCGGACTTGTCGGCGCCGCCTGACGACACGCTGCGCGCGGCGGCGGAGGCCGTTGGAAAGCTGGTGCAGGGGACACATGCGCCCCGCGCTCAGGGGCCAGCCGGTGTGACGGGCCGCGCGGATGATCCGTGGGTGACGATCGCATGGTGACCCCGCGCGAGTGGCATGTGACCGCGCTGGCCGATGGACGGTACCGCGTGGAGGATGGCGCGCGCGTGATGACGGCCCACGCGGTCCGCGACGGCGGGACCGCGTGGATCTGGCTCGACGGACACCTGTTCGAAATCACGCCGCCGGCCAGCACTCGCGCCCGGGCGCCGCACGATGACGACGCGCTGATGCCGCAGATGTCGGCCAAGGTGATTCGCGTGCTCGTCGCGGCCGGACAGACCGTCGCGTCCGGCGACCTGCTGGTCGTCCTCGAGGCCATGAAGATGGAACTCCCGATCCGCGCCCCGCGCGCCGGCGTGGTCAAGACGCTGCGCTGTGCCGAGGGCGACCTCGTCCAGCCAGGGACGCCCGTGCTCGACATGCAATAACGGGGTCAGAGCCGTTTTCCACAGTTTTGGGCACAATAGGGACAGAGGTCCATGTGGACCTCTGTCCCCTGGATGCCCAAAACTGTGGAAAACGGCTCTGACCCCGTCACGATTGTCGAAGTGGGGCCTCGCGACGGGCTGCAGAACGAAGCGGCGCTCGTGCGCGTGGCCGACAAGATCGCGTTCATTGACCGCCTCAGCGCCGCCGGGTGCGGCCGCATCGAAGTGTCCGCATTCGTCAGTCACAAGTGGATCCCGCAGCTCGCCGACGCGGAGGAGGTCTTCGCGGGCATCACGCCGCGCCCAGGCACCCGGTATTCGGCGCTCGTCCCCAACCTCAGAGGCCTCGAGCGCGCCATCGCCAGCGGCGTGACGGAGGTGGCGATCTTCGCCGCCGCCTCCGAGACCTTCAGCCGCAAGAACATCAACCAGACGATCGGTGAGTCAATACGCACGTACGAAGACGTGACGCGCGCCGCGCGCGCCGCAGGGTTGCGCGTCCGCGGCTACCTCTCGACATCCTTCGGCTGTCCGTTCGAGGGCGACGTCCCGGTCGAACGGGTGATCGATCTCACCAGACAGCTGTTCGAGCTGGGCGTGTTTGAAGTGGCCATCAGCGACACGATCGGCGTGGCGCATCCCGGCCAGGTCCGATCGATGCTGGATCAGGTCACCGCTCAATTTGCCCCACGGACATTGGCGCTGCATTTTCATGACACCCGCGGCACGGCGCTGGCCAACGTGCTGGCCTCGCTCGACTACGGCATCACCACATTCGACAGTTCGGCCGGCGGGCTGGGCGGCTGTCCCTACGCCCCAGGCGCCGCCGGCAATCTCGCCACCGAGGATCTCGTCTACATGCTTCACGGCCTGGGCCGTCAGACCGGCATCGACCTGAATGCACTCGCCGGCGCCTCCCTCGCGCTTGAACCCGCGCTCACGCACCGTCTGCCGTCCCGGTTCGTGAATGCCTTCAGATCCCATCGCGTCGCGTCGCCGCCAGATCGTGGCTGAGTCGCCACGCGTGGACGTCCTCACGCCCTGGCTTGGTGCCCTGCACACGCGCCACGTCGCCCCATATCGCCCTCAGGAATTCACCCGCGCGCTTCGCGCGCTGTCGGCGCGTTATGTCGAGCGCCGGAGTGAACTGGCGGGACGGTCGGCGCTGGATTCCGCCGGGAAACGCTCGGCCTTCGCCGCGTTCTATGCGCCGCTGCACTACCTCACCATCCGGGAAATCGTGCGCGCCCTCCCCGAGGTCGCGCGCGAGGTCGCGCACATTACCGATCTCGGTTGCGGCACCGGCGTGGGCGCGGCCGCCTGGCAGGACGCGCGGGAGAACTCGCGACCGCGCGTCCAAGTCGTGGGAATCGATCAGAACCAGTGGGCCCTTGACGAAGCGAAGTGGAATTGGCAACAGCTGGGCGTCGACGGCCGCGCAAAACGGGCCGATCTGATCGCGGAGATCCCTCCCGCGCATCCTGCACGCCCCGCCCCGCCTGCGCCGCCTGCACTATTACTGGCCTGGTCCATCAATGAATTGCCGCGGCACGCGCAGGCACAACTGCTACCGCTTCTGATCGCCTTTGCCCGCGAGCGCGGTCACGTGCTGATCGTCGAACCGCTCGCCCGGGGCGCGGCCCCCTGGTGGGACGGCTGGGCGTCGGCCTTCACAAAGATTGGCGGCCGGGCAGACGAATGGAAGTTCCGCGTGGAACTGCCCCCGATGCTGAAGGAACTGTCCGCGCGTGCCGGATTCCAGCGCGACTACCTCGGGGCCCGCTCGATGTGGGCCGTGCCAGCGACCGGGCGGTAGCCTCGACACGCCCGAGACCTCTGTCCCTTCTTTGTCGAAATCTGTGGAAAAGGGCTCTGACCCCGTTCTCTTACCGCTCGCGGAGCAGGGCTGCGCGGGCGGCCTGGAGTTCCTTCTTGCGCGCGGCGTCCACCGACGGAAACGAGAGGTCCAGTTCGCGCAGCGCCAGGAGGATGGCCTCGACGACCACCAGGCGAGTGAACCACTTGTTATCGGCGGGAACGACCAGCCACGGCGCCTTGGGCGTTGCCGTGTGCCGGATCATGTCTTCGTACGCGTCCATGTACTCGGACCAATGCTCCCGTTCGCGCACATCGGCCGTCGAGAACTTCCAGTTCTTCGAGGGCTCGTCGAGCCGGCTGAGAAATCGCTGCTTCTGCTCGGGTTTCGACAGATACAGAAAGAACTTCCGCACAACCGTGGCGTTGCGCGTCAGGTGCCGCTCGAACGCGTTGATATCCTCGAATCGCTTCTTCCAGAGCTTCTTCGTGGCGGCGGGCTCCGGCAGCCGCTGGGCTTTCAGAAAGTCGGGATGGACGCGCACCACGAGCGTTTCTTCGTAGTACGACCGGTTGAAGATCCCCAGGCGCCCCTTCTCAGGAAGGCACTTCGTCGTCCGCCACAGAAAATCGTGATCCAGTTCCTCGGCCGAGGGCTGCTTGAAGCTGAAGACCTGCACGCCCGTGGGGTTGACGCCGGACATGACGTGCTTGATCGTGCCGTCCTTGCCGGCCGCATCCATGGCCTGGAAGATCAAGAGCACCGACCACATGTCCTGCGCGTAGAGCTTCTCCTGCGCGTCGCTGAGGGCCTGGATCCCGTTGACCAGCAACTCGCCGGCACGGACCTTCAGATCGTGCGGCCCGGAATCGCCGGGATCGACGTCCTTCAGGCGGAACTTCTTCCCGTTGGTCACGGTGTAACGCTCGACCAGAGCCCGCATGTCAGAGTGCTTCATTTGGCCAGCCTCGGGGCGCGGCCGCGTATCCCGGGCCGCAGTCGAAAGAGCGCGCCGGCCGAGGGCGATGCCGCCCGCGCCTCCGCGCTCAACGCAATAGACGCCGACGTGACGTACAGATCCAACAGGTCCGGCCCGCCGAACGCCGGCTTCGTTGTCAGCGGTGTGGGCAACCTCACGACCGAGACGCGCGTGCCATCCGGCGCATAGCGGTGCAGGCACCCGCCATTCCACAACGCGACCCAGACATGGTCCTCGGCGTCCACGATCATGCCGTCCGGCTTGCCTTCGACTGGATCGATCGTTACGAACGCCCGGCGATTCGCCAACGTGCCGCCCTCAAGATCGAAGTCGAACACATCGATCCGCGGCAGCCCCGTGTCGATGTAATACATGCGGCGGTTGTCGCCGCTCCAGTCAAGGCCATTGGACGTGGTGACGCCGGACAGATGTCGCGTCACGGTGCCATCCGGATCCAAACGATAGAGCGCGCCGGCCTCGCGCTCGTGGTGCATCGACATCGTCCCGGCCCAGAACCGACCGCGCGCATCCACACAGCCGTCGTTCATCCGGTTGCGCGGATTGTCCGCCTCGACCGCCGCGATCATCGTCACCGCGCCTGTCTCCGGATCGAGCCGTGCGAAGCCGTCACGAACGGCGCAGACGAGATCGCCGCGCGCTCGGCACGCGAGCGCGCTGACGGGCTGGCCGATCTCGTAGACGCGATCGGTGCCGGCCGCGGGATCGAACCGGTGCACGAGCCCGCGCATGATATCGACAAACCAGAGACACTGCCGCCCGACATCCCACAGCGGCCCCTCACCGAGCTCAGCACTGATGCCCGGCAGGCTCTCTACGTCCATGTCGCGATAGTACTCCCGAACTGTCTTTAGAACATCCGTCCCTGTCCGCCGAGCATCTTTTCGCGCACGAGCGGCAACGGCAGCGGGCCGATCTGAATGAACGTGTCGTGGAAGTCCTGCAGCGAAAACGCCGCGCCCTTCTTCCGGCGGTAGTCCTCGCGCAGTTTCAGGATCGCGAGCTTGCCCATCGTGTAGTAGCCGTACAGCGGATCTCCGGCGCCGCGCTTGGCCTCCGAGAGCGCGATGGCTGCGGGCTGGTGCCCGTCGGTCTCGAACCGCTGCTTCGCCTGCTCCACCGTCATGCCCTGCGTGTGCATCTTGATGCCGACGATGAAGCGGACGTCGCGGAGCAGGGCATCCTGCAGCTGCGCCATCCGATAGGCGGGCTCGGTGGCATGGAAGCCCTCGTCGATCATCATCTGCTCGGCGTAATGCGCCCAGCCTTCGATGTTCGTGGTCGCGCCGAACACCTTGCGCGTGAGCGTCGGAAAATTCTTCGCGTACAGGAACTGAAGATAGTGCCCTGGATACACCTCGTGCACCGATACGTTGGAGATGGCCGGGTAGTACCACTGCCGCATGTAATCCACCTGCTCCGCCTTGCTCCAGCGCGGATCGGGCAGCGTCATGTTGTAGTACGCCTCAGTGGCTTTCGCTTCGAACGGACCAGGCGTGTCCATCGACGCGCTGGTCGTCGACCGCATGAACGGCGGCGTCTCCTGGACATGCGCCGGCGCCGACACCGGGATGTCCACGATCTTCTTGGTCACGATGAACTGCCGCAGCGAGTCGAGCGCGTCCTGGGTGACCTTGAGCAGCGCGCCCGGTTCGGGATGCTGCGCTTCGATCTGCATCAGGGCCTGCTGGACCGTCTTCTTCGGATCGATCAGCTTGGCCGTTGCCACGAGCGCGTCTTCGTTCTTCTTGCGGTCATCCTCGGCGACCTTCAACAACTGGTCGAGCGGCATGTCGATCATCTCGTTCGCCATCAGCAGCTTCGCATACGTGTCCGCGCCGAGCGCGTAATCGCCTTTGGACTGCGGCAGCAGCTCCTTCGTCAGCCAGGCCTTGTACTTACCCAGCGCCGCGATCACCGCGTCGTTCGACGCCTTGAATTCCTTCAGGAGCGCCGGATCCGTGACGTCGGCAAACGCGAGCGGCAGGTCCTTCTTGAAGAACCCCTGGTTGCCGTCGATCTGCTCGATCGCGATCTGGGTGAA
>JAKALV010000056.1 GCA_021824055.1 Acidobacteriota bacterium | reverse complement strand
GTAGAGGCGCAACGCGTCGGCGCCGACTTTCTCGATCATGTCGTCCGGATCGACAACGTTGCCCTTCGACTTGGACATGACCGCGCCGTTGTTCAGGACCATGCCCTGCGTGAGCAGGCGCGTGAAGGGCTCGTCGATCGCAACCAGGCCGAGATCGCGGAACACGCGGCTGAAGAAGCGCGAGTAGATCAGGTGCAGGATGGCGTGCTCGACGCCGCCGCTGTAGAAATCGACCGGCCCCCAATAGGCGACCTTCTTCGGATCGAACGGCAGCTGATCGTTGTGAGCGTCGCAAAACCGATAGAAATACCAGGACGAGTCGACGAACGTGTCCATCGTGTCGGTCTCGCGACGCGCGGCCCGGCCGCACTTCGGACACGCGACGTTCACGAACTCCGGCATCTGCGCCAGCGGCGAATCGCCTCGGCCGGTGAACTCCACGACCTTCGGCAGCCGGACGGGCAGATCCTGGTCGGGCACCGGGACCAGGCCGTCCTCTGGACAGTAGATGATCGGAATCGGCGTACCCCAGTAGCGCTGCCGCGAGATGCCCCAGTCCTTCAGACGGAACTGCACGGTGCCCTCGCCCACGCCGCGAGCCGTGGCGGCGGCGGTCATTCTGCGATTGGCCTCGGCCCACGGCAGCCCGGTGAACTCGCCGCTGTCGACGAGATGGCCGTCCCCGTCATAGGCGGCCGTCAGGTCCGCGGACGTGAGCGGAGCGCCGTCCGGCTGCACGACGACCTTGATCGGCAGAACGTACCGGTTCGCGAATTCGAAGTCACGCTGGTCGTGCGCCGGCACGCCCATCACCGCGCCTGTCCCGTACTCGCCGAGCACGAAGTTCGCGACCCAGACCGGCACCGGCTGCCCGGTGAACGGGTTGGTCGCCTGATAGCCCGTGTCGAAGCCTTCCTTCTCGACGTCTCCCGTCATGCGGGCCGTGCGATCCTGCGCCTTGAACCGCGCCACCGCGGCTCGAAAGCCCGCCGGATCCGGCGACTTGGCCGCGAGTGTGTCGACCAGCGGATGTTCTGGCGCGAGCGTCACGAACGTGGCGCCGTAGATCGTGTCGATGCGCGTCGTGAACACGCGAATGTCGCCGAAGTCGACGTACGCGCCCTCCGACCTGCCGATCCAGTTCTTCTGCATCGTCAGGACTTTGTCCGGCCAGCCCGTCAGTTCGCGCGTGGCGTCCAGCAGTTCATCCGCGTACGCCGTGATCTTGAGGAACCACTGTTCCAGCTCCTTGATCACCACGGCGGTGCCGCACCGCCAGCAGCCGCCGTCGACCACTTGCTCGTTGGCGAGAACCGTGAGGCAGCTCGGGCACCAGTTCACGTTCGACTTGCGCTTGTACGCCAGCCCGCGCTCGAACATGCGCGTGAACAACCACTGATTCCAGCGGTAGTACTCCGGCAGGCAAGTCGCCAGCTCGCGTTCCCACGCGTAGCTGATGCCCAAGCGTTGCAACTGGCCCTTCATGTGCGCGATGTTGTCGAGCGTCCACTGCTCAGGATGCAGGTTGTTCTTGATCGCGGCGTTCTCCGCGGGCAGCCCGAAGGCGTCCCAGCCGAACGGATGCAGCACGTTGAATCCGCGCATCCGCTTCGTGCGCGCCATCACGTCGCCGATCATGTAGTTGCGGACGTGGCCGACATGCGCGTGCCCCGACGGGTACGCGAACATCTCGAGGCAATAGAACTTGGGCTTGGTCGGGTCTTCGGTGACTTCGAATGCGCGGGTGTCGGCCCAGCGCTTCTGCCACTTCTTCTCGATTTCCTGAGGGCGATATTCAGACACAGTGGACTGATTGTACCGTCCAGGGTCCAGGGTCCATAGTCCAGAGTCCGCCGTCGTCCTCAGTCCTCTCGGTCCTCGTGGTCCGAGGTGCGCCGGCCCGAGGCCGCACTTCGTGCTGCAGCCCACTGATGTGGCTCGCATCGCCGGACCCTGGACCCTGAACCCTGGACCCTGGACTCTGGACTCTGGACTCTGGACTCTGGACTCTGGACTCTGGACTCTGGACTCTGGACTCTGGACTCTGGACTCTGGACTATGAGAACACGCCCACCGCCGCGTCCAGGCACTGGCGAAGCGCGCCGAGGTGATAGCCCCCTTCGGTCACCAGCGCGATCCGCCGCTCGCACAGCTCGACCGCGGCATCGTCGAGCAACTCCATCACGCGCCGGTAGCCGCCGGTGGTCACGGTCATGCCGGCAAGCGGATCGAGGTGATGCGCGTCAAAGCCGGCGGAGACCAGAATCGCCTCGGGATGAAAGTCCTCGAGTGCCGGGACGACGTGCGTCGAGTACGCGAGCTCGTACCCGACATCGCCCGTGCCGGCCGGCAGCGGAAGGTTCAGGGTCAAGCCGAGGCCCGCCCCGCTGCCCCGCTCGTCGGCGCGGCCGCTGCCGGGCCAATACGGAAACTGATGACTCGAGATGAACAACACCGACGGATCGCTGTAGAAGGCCGCCTGCGTGCCGTTGCCGTGATGCACGTCGATGTCGACGATGGCGATCCGCGCCAGGCCGTCGGCGCCGAGCGCCGCGGCAGCCACGGCGATGTTGTTGTACAGACAAAAACCCATCGCGCGCCCCGGCTCGGCATGGTGGCCGGGCGGGCGCACCATGGCCATCGCCGGTTCGCCCGCGCGGACGGCATGTCGCGCGGCGTCGATGGCGGCGCCGGCGGCGAGACACGCGATCTCGTGCGACTCGGGACTGGTGAACGTGTCCTCATCGATCATCGTCGCGCGCCCGGCGCGAGCGGCCACGTCCGCGAGATACGCCGCCGTGTGCACGCGCGCCAGCTCTTCATGCGTGGCCAGGCGTGGCTCGCTAACCACCCCGCCGCCGCGGCGAAAGGCGGCCGCGACCGCCGCGAACACTTCTGCGCGCTCCGGGCGTTCCGGATGCCCGGGCGGCGGCGTGTGCTCTTCGAAGCGATCAGACGCGAACAGGCGCATTCAGCGAGTTCTCCAACTCGAGTCGCTTGGCTTCGAGCGTCGCGTCGTCGGCATCGGGCGGCACGTCGATCGGCGGACCGATCACGATGGTCACGGTCGCCCCGGGCGACGGGACCTGATGCCGATCCCAGCTGCGCGCGGTGCGATGCCGGCGCGCCTCGGCGCGCACCGGCAGGATCGGGCAACCGGACGCGCCGGCGAGCCACACCGCGCCAGGCTGCGCCACGCGGGCGGGACCGCGCGGGCCGTCCGGCGTGACGAGCACGCTGTGCCCCCGCGCCAGCTCGCGCTTCATCTGCACCAACGCGCGCGCGCCGCCTCGCGACGTTGAGCCCCGGATCGCGCGGAATCCAAAGTGCCGGCAGACCTCAGTGATCCATTCGCCGTCGAAGTTCTCGCTGATAAGCGCCACGATCCCACGATCGCGGAAATACAGCATGTTCGAGAGGATGCGGCCGTGCCAGAACGCCAAGATGAATGGCCGCCTGGCCTCCGCCAGCCGGTCGAGATGTTCCTGTCCGATGGTCTGCCAGTGGTAGGTGCCGCCCAGAAACTCGACGACCGGCCACACCAGCGCCGGAATCATCGCCGCCTGGGCGCGCTTCGACCGGGAGCTCCGCCACGACGACGAATCGGTCACTGCCCCACTTTCTTCATCTGGCCGTCCACGTACGTCATCAGATCCATCATCTGCACTTCAGCACCGGCGCTCGCCTGCGCGCCCTTGAGCATGATCGAGCAGAACGGACACGCCATCACGACGGTGCCGGCCCCTGTGGCCTGCAGCTGTTCGAAGCGTTCCTGGCTGATGCGCTTGCCCGACTCGTGCTCTTCGAACAGCAGGCCGCCACCCGCGCCGCAGCAGAACGGGTTGTCGTGCGCGCGCACAGGGTCCGTCACGTCGGCGCCGAACCGCGCCAACAACTCACGCGGCTCCTCGTGCTTGCCGGCATAGCGGCCGAGGTAGCACGGATCGTGGTACGTCACGCGGTCGCGCTCGGCCCATTCCACGGCGACATGACGCGTGAGCTCCTCGACGAGCTCGGCGGAATGAACCGTCTCCACGTCGTAGCCCATCATCCGATAGTCATGCCCGATGGTCTTGAGGCAATGCGGGCAGGACGTGACGATCTTCTTTGTGCCCGATGCGCGCAGGTTCGCGATGTTGTCGTTGGCGAGCTCCTGGTATATGTATTCGTTCCCGGTGCGCTTGGCCAGATCGCCCGTGCACTTCTCTTTCGACAGCACGCCAAACGTCTTGCCGTGGGCTCGCAGGATGTCGAAGAGAGACCGCAGCGACTTCTGGAAATCGGCCTCGAAGGCGCCGGCGCAGCCGAGCCAGATCAGATACTCATGCTTGGCCGGATCGAAGATCTCGACCCCGGCCGACTGCACGAACTTCGCCCGCTGGTCGTACGTCAGGCCCCAGATGTTCTGGCGGCGCTCGAGATTCGTGTAGGTCGTGGTGAGGAACTCGGGCGCATCGCCGTTCGATACCAGTCCACGCCGGGCGCCAATCACCGCCGGCAAGTGCTCAACGCCCACCGGGCAGGCCTGCTCGCAGGCCCCGCACGTGGTGCACTGCCAGAGAACGCCGCTGTCGTAGACGTCCACGAGCTTCTTGTCCCGCTCGCCCGCGAGCAGCGCGGCCTCATTCTGCAGAATCAGCATCTTGGGATTGAGCAGCTTGCCCGTCCCGTACGCCGGGCAATTGTCCTGGCAGCGGCCGCACTCCACGCAGGTGATGGCATCCAGCACCGCCTTCGACGGCAGATCCTTGACCGTCTCGAGCCCCACCTGCTCCTTCTCGAAATCGAGGTTCTCGACGGTGCCGAGAATCGGCGACTTGAGAAAGACGGTGAACGGCGACAGCAGCAGGTGCAGGTGCTTGGAATTCGGGATCAGTCCCAGGAACGTCAGGATGATCACCATGTGCACCCACCAGTTCACGCGCCCCGCCACGCTGTCGGCGTCGATGCGGAAGGTGAGGAGAAACGTGACCATCAGTGCCGCGATGAAGACCGCGATCAGTATGGATTCCTTCGACACGGTCTGGCCGAGCGCCGGCGGCCGCATGATGCCGCGCCGGATCCCCAGCGCGACGATCCCGAACAGCACGGCGAGCGAGAACGGCACGAGAAGCAGGCGGTAGACGTGAAAGGGCGTGTTCCGGGTCAGATCGATCAGGCCGAGGCCGCGTATCGCTTCGATCGCCGTGAACAGACCGAACGCGACGAAGCCGTAGTAGACACCCAGATGCGCGATCCCCACCCACGGCCGCGCGCCGATGACCTTTGACTGGAACAGAACCTCGGTGATGAACCGATCCGTGCGTTGCGCCACATGGTCGGTTCGGAAGTTCTGCGGCGCCGCGGCAATCAGGCGCCAGCGAAACAACATCTGCTGGGCAAACCAACCAACGAAGGCCAGAAAGACAAGACGGAAGGCCCAAACGTCCCAGTTCATGGAGATATTCTAGTGTGGCCGCCGCGCAGGGCCTATCGAGCGGCCGCGACCCCAAACCAGCCAAACCGCAGGGCCGCCAGCGCGATCAGCACTATCGCCAGATTAACGACGACGCCGATCTGGGAGTCGGGCCACTCGAAGACACACAACACGGCGGACGCCGTGGCGGCCCAGAGGGTGGCGCCGACGGCCGATGCCCCGCGCCGCCAGATCAGCACGCCGGCCCCCACAAAAACCAGCCCCATCAACAGCCACAGGACCCCCGCAGCCCGAATGCCGGCCTCACCCAGGTCGACCCGTCCGGCCAGGACCGTTGTCTTGTGCACCAGTTCCGGAAATGCGCGGGGACGCCAAGCCGCGAGGAAGCCCAGCAGATGCGCCCCACCGTGACCGACGCACAACAGGCCAAGCGGAATCCGAATCACGAACTCTGCGGGTGCAAGAACAGGACCGGCGGCCAGCGCACGAGGAACGGCCGAGCCCGCCGGCGAAGTGCGGGGAAATTCGGGCGGCGCCGCTAGCTTTTCAGCGCATCGATCATCGCCGGCACGATCTCGAACAGGTCGCCGGCAATGCCGTAGTCGGCAATCTCGAAGATCGGCGCCTCGGGATCCTTGTTAATGGCGACGATCGTCTTTGCGCCCTTCATGCCCACCACGTGCTGGATCGCCCCCGAGATGCCGAGCGCCAGATACAATTTCGGCGCGACGGTCTGGCCCGAACTGCCGACCTGACGCTCCATCGGCAGCCAGCCGGCGTCGCAGATCGGCCGTGACGCGGAAATCTCCGCATGCATCGCTGCCGCCAGTTGTTTCGCGAGCTCGATGTTCTCAGGCGCCTTGATGCCGCGACCCACGGACACGATGCGCTCGGCCTGGCTCAGATCGACAGCCTGCTTGGCCTCCCGGAACGGGGCCTCGGCGGTCTGGCGAATCTGTGACGGATCCACGGCCGCCGCCACGGCGCGTGCCGGAGCCCCCGCGCCCCTTTTCACCGCGTCGGCGCGGAACGCGCCGATCTGCACGGTCACCAGGTGCGGCGTCGGGCCGTCGAGGACGACATCAGCGCTCACCTTGCCCTGAAACATCTGCCGGACAAACGTGGATGCGTCCTTGAACGCGACCACGTCGGTCACGATCGCCCGGTCAAGCCGGGCGGCCACGCGCGGCGCGTAGTCGCGGGTCTGGTAGGTATGCGCAAACACCACACGCGACGGCGCCTCGGCGGTGGCGATGCCCGCCAACGCCTGGGCGAAGCCGTCGGCGGTGTATCCCGCCAGCGCATCGTGCTCGAGCGCGATGACCTCGGCCACGTCTGCCGCGGCAAGCTCCTGCAGCACGGCGTCGCAGTGCGCCTTGGATCCCGGCACCACAATCTTGACCGGCAGACCCAACGACTGCGCCGCGGCGATGGCTTCCCACGACGCGCGATTGAGCACGCCGTCCTTCTGCTCGGCGACGACAAGCACCAGTGGTTGAACGAGCGAATCCGGTGACATTTAGAAAACCCTCGCATCTTCGCGCAGGGCGCGAACCAGTTCCTTGGCCGCCTCGGACGGCGTGCCCGTGATCATGCGCGTCTGCTTGCTCTTCTCCGGCACGTAGATGGAGAGGATGCGCTGGCGCGACGGCGACGCCGCCGACGCGCTCACCACGCGGATTTCCTTCTTCTTGGCCGCCATGATGCCCTTGAGCGTGGCGTAGCGCAGCTGGTTGATCCCGCTCTGAATCGTGAGCACGGCGGGCAGCGGCATCGAGATCCACTGGAACCACCCGCCCTCAAGCTCCCTTTTGACTTTCAGCTTGTCACTTGCCACTTGCACTTCCATGATGATCGTCGAGTGCGCCATGTGGAGCTTCTCGGCGAGCACGACGCCCACCTGCGCAAAGCCCTGGTCGTCGGACTGGAGCCCCGTCAGCACGAGGTCGATCTGCTCGTCCTTGAGCGCGGCCGCGAGCGCGTCGGCCACGACAAACGCATCGGCCGTAGCCAGGTGGTCGCCCTCGACGTGAATGGCGCGATCCGCGCCGCGCGCGAGCGCCTCGCGGATGACCTGCGTGGCCCGGGCGGGACCGGCGGAGATCACGATGACGTCGCCGCCGTGCTGCTCCTTGAGCCGCAACCCTTCCTCGAGCGCGTACGCGTCGGGCTCGTTCAGTTCCCAACTGGCGTCGGCGTCGCGCACCCAGGTCTTGTCATCATTCACGCGGACTTGCCACTCGCGCGTGACCACTTGCTTGATACAAACGGCGATTTTCATAAGGGGAAGTCCAAGGTCCAACGTCCAATGTCCAAGGTCCGCTTTAGTCCCATGTCCTTTGGGTTCTTGGTCCTTTTGTCCCTTACCCGCGGACTTTGGACCTTGGACATTGGACCTTGGACTACTCGTATTTCTTCAGCAACAATGTTCCGTTGGTACCGC
Organism: Acidobacteriota bacterium; assembly: GCA_021824055.1. Classification (GTDB taxonomy): domain Bacteria; phylum Acidobacteriota; class Vicinamibacteria; order Vicinamibacterales; family SCN-69-37; genus SCUN01. Next base: position 6,511 of record JAKALV010000056.1, on the reverse strand, counting down.
CAAAGCCGAATGAATTCGACAGCGCGTAATCGATCTGCATCTTCCGGGCGGTATGCGGCACGTAGTCCAGGTCGCACGCCGGATCGGGATGGTCCAGGTTGATGGTGGGCGGCGCGATCTGGTGCCGCACGGCCATGGCGACAATGCCGGCTTCGAGGCCGCCGGCCGCGCCCAGCAGATGGCCGGTCATCGATTTCGTGGACGACATCGCCAGCGCCTGCGCGTGCGCGCCGAACGTCGTCCGCACGGCCAGCGTTTCCGTCGGATCGTTGATCGGCGTGGACGTGCCGTGGGCGTTGATGTAGTTGATCTGCGCGGGCGACACGCCGGCCTTGCGTAGCGCCATCTTCATCGAGCGCACGGCGCCGTTCGCGTCGGCGGGCTGCCCGGTGAGATGGTACGCGTCACCCGACAGGCCGTAGCCCGCCACCTCGGCATAGATCTCGGCGCCGCGCGCCTTCGCAAACTCGAGTTCTTCGAGGATGAGAATGCCGGCCCCTTCGCCGATGACAAAGCCATCCCGGTCCTTGTCGAAGGGGCGGCTCGCGCGCGCGGGCTCGTCGTTGCGGGTGGACAGCGCACGCATGGCCCCGAAGCCACCGACGCTCATCGGCGTGATCGCGGCCTCCGAACCGCCCGCGATCATCACCGTGGCGTCGCCGCGGCGGATGATCTCGTACGACTCGCCGATCGAATGCGCCGACGCCGTGCACGCCGTGCACGTCGCCAGATTCGGTCCCTTGGCACCGAACCGGATCGACACGTGGCCGGCCGCCAGGTTGATGATCGATGCCGGGATGAAAAAGGGCGAGATGCGCCGCGGGCCGCCGTTGATGAGCTCGATGTGCTCGCGCTCGATCGTGGCGAATCCGCCGATGCCCGACGCGATGAACACCCCGACTTCGTCCGCAATCTCCGGCGTGACGGTGAGCCGGGCATCATTCATCGCGAACGTCGCCGCGGCCAGCGCGAACTGGATGAAGGTGTCCATCTTCTTGACTTCCTTCTTTTCCAGGAACTGCAACGGGTCGAAGCCCTTCACTTCACCGGCGATGCGCGTCGAAAACGCCGACGCGTCGAAGTGCGTGATCGGTGCAATGCCGCTCTGGCCGGCGCAGAGCGCCCGCCAGGTTGCCTCGGTGCCGATGCCGACCGAAGACACCAGTCCGACACCGGTTACGACTACTCGCCTTGTCAAGCTGCCTCCCAGACGGGGCTGTTACTTCTTCTTCGCGTGGCCTTCGATGTAATTGACGGCTTCCTTCACGCGCGTGATCTTCTCGGCGTCCTCGTCCGGAATCTCGATGCCAAACTCCTCCTCGAAGGCCATGACCAGCTCGACCGTGTCGAGCGAATCGGCGCCGAGGTCGTCGACAAACGACGCATCCGGGGTCACTTCATCTTCATCGACACCCAGCTGTTCGACGATGATCTTCTTGACCTGATCTGCTACTGCCATTCCTGCCTCCAATGTGGCCGGGTCCAAACCCGGCCTGATGGCCGAACTGAAGTTCGGCCCTACGTACCGAGCCAACGCTCGGCCCTGGGCGTCTGCCCTTCAAACGGATCACCTATAAGTACATCCCGCCGTTGACGGCGAGAACCTGCCCCGTAATATACGATGCTTCGTCCGAGGCGAGAAACGTTACCGCGGACGCGATGTCGTCCGGCGTCCCCAGGCGCTTGAGCGGAATCTTCGCCGCCCACTCCTCGTGCGCGCCTTCGGAAATGCCCTTCGTCATGTCGGTGTCGATCAATCCGGGCGCCACGGCGTTCACCGTGATCCCGCGCGACGCCACTTCGAGCGCGAGCGCCTTCGTGAAACCGATCAGGCCGGCCTTCGACGCCGCGTAGTTCACCTGGCCGGCGTTGCCCGCCTGCCCGACCACCGACGTGATGCTGATAATCCGCCCCGCGCGCTGCTTGACCATCGTCTTCAGCACCGCCTGCACGCAGGTGTAGGCGCCGGTGAGATTCGTGTTGAGCACGGCGTCCCAGTCGTCGCGCTTCATGCGCAGCATGAGCTGGTCTTTGGCAATGCCGGCGTTGTTGACGAGAATGTCGATGCGCTGATGCGCGGCCAGCGTGGCGGCCACGACGGCCTCCACCGAGGCGGCATCCGTGATGTCCAGCGCGTGCGCGGTGGCGCGGCCGCCGGCGGCGGCGATCTCGTCGACCGTCGCCTGCGCGTTCGTGCCGCGCGCGCCGGCGATGACCACGGCCCCCTGCGCCGCCAGGCGGACGGCAATGGCGCGCCCAATCCCCCGCGACGCGCCCGTGACGAGGGCCACCCGGCCCTCAAGCTTCAGCATCATCAAACTCCGTCTACTTCAGCACACGGCTGACGGCTTCCGCAACTTGCGTCACGACACCGCCCTGCGCCAGCCGCGCCGTCATGGCGATGCCGTTGGCAATCGCCCGCGCCGTGGACCGGCCGTGGCCCACCACCAGCAACCCGTTCACGCCGATCAGCGGCGCGCCGCCCGACTCGGCATAGTGCAGGCGCTTGCGCGCCTCGTCGGTCAGCATCGGCGCCACCAGGTCGACGACACCCTCGCCCACTTTCAGGGCGATGTTGCCGGTGAACCCGTCGCACACCACCACTTCGGCGTCGCCGTGAAACCACTGCGCCGCGTCGATGTTGCCGATGAAGTTGATCGGCATCGCCGCAAGCGCCGCGTGGGCGTCCTTGGTCAGTTCATTCCCCTTGCCCGCCTCTTCGCCAATCGAGAGCAGGCCCACCCGTGGCTCCGGCCCCTCGAGCAGCACGCGAGCGTAGGCGGCGCCCATCACACCGAACTGCGCGAGATGCGACGCCCGGCAGTCCGCGTTGGCGCCGGCATCGAGCAGCACCGCCGACCCGCGTCGTGTCGGCACCACGACCGCCAGCGCGGGACGCTCCACGCCCGGCAACAGTCCAAACGCGGCGTGCGCCGCGAGCAACGAGGCCCCGGTGTGGCCCGCGCTATAGACGCCGGCCGCGGCTCCCGACGCGGCCAGCTCGCAGGCCACGCGAATCGAGGCGCGCGGCTTGCGGCGGAGCGCGGCGAGCGGCGCCTCGTCCATCGCGACGCCTTCGGGCGCATCCTCAATTGTCAGGTTGGCCAGGTCGCGGCCGCCGGCACGCGACAGTTCTTCGCGCAGCCTGTCGGCCGGCCCCACCAGCACGACCGCCAGACCGGATCGAACCGCTTCAACCGCGCCTTCAACCACAACGCGCGGGGCGTCATCCCCACCGAGGCCATCGACGGCGATCACGCCGGACTATTCTTCCGAGACGGCGCGGACCTGACGGGTGTTGTAGTAGCCGCAGTGCTTGCACACCATGTGCGGTGGCTTCGGCTCCTGACACTGCGGGCACACGCTGAGCGTGCGCGGCTTCAGCGCATCGTGCGTGCGGCGCTTGGCGGTGCGGGACTTGGAATGGCGTCGCTTTGGATTCGGCATCGTTACTTCCCCAGATCGTTCTTCGTGAGTTTCCGCAGAGCATCAAACCGTGGATCGACCCATGTCGATGCGCACGAACATGCCTCCCGGTTGCGATTGATCCCGCAGACCGGACACAACCCCTTGCAGTCGTCGGCGCACAGCGGCTTCATCGGCAGGGCCAGATAAAACTGCTCCCGCATGATCTGCCCGAGATCGATGAAGTCGTCCGAGTAGAACGACACACCGAGATCGTCTTCCTTCACCTCGTCGCCGCCGTCGTCATCGCCCTTGGGCGACGTGCGCGCCGGCTTGGCCGTGGCCAGCGGATCGGTGGCCGGATAGAACGTCAGGTCGACCCGCGCATCCACCGGCACCCGATAGGGCTCGAGACACCGGCTGCAGGCCACCTCCAGCACCGTCGTCACGCGGCCCGTCATGGCCACGCGGTTGCCGTTCTTCTTGACGTCCAACGTCAGATGCACCGGCTCGGCCACGCGAAAGTCGTCCGTATCCGCCGTTGCGGATGCAAACACTCCGGGCTCGTACGTCCGGTCAATCCGATCGGTGCCGCTCTTGAACCGGCTCAGGTCAAACCGCATGGCTGATTGCCCGGGCTTCGAGCCCGGACGCAAACATCAATCCTATCAAACAAATACGGAAAAAGAGACAAAGGGGCAAAGGGCCAAAGAGGCATGAAGACCTTCATTGCCCCTTTGCCGCTTTGTCTCTTTGCCCCTTTAACCGGCGACGGAGCTAAACGCTCCAGCTCCGCGGCACGAAGATGTCTTCAAAGAGCGAAACGGCGTAGCGATCGGTCATCCCGGCCAGGAAGTCCCGGGCGGCCGCATCGAGGCCCTCGGCCTCGATCGTGGCTCCATCGAGGTACTGCTCCGGGCGCTGCCGGACCTTCTCCCAGAGGCCCCCCAGGATGCCCGAGGCCTTCTCAAACTCCGACGTCGCCCGCGGGTTCTCGTAGACGGCCTCGAACAAGTAGCTCCGAAGCGCCAACGTGGCCTGCAGCACCGGCTCGCTCATGCGGACCTCGGTCAACCCGCCCGCCAGCGTCTCTCGGACCGCATCCGTAACCATCGTGTTGATCCGCAGCGAGGACGTGGCGCCAAGCACGGCCACCGCGCCCGTCGGCAGGTCGCCCTCGCTCAGAATGCCCGCGCGGACCGCATCGTCGATGTCGTGGTTCACGTAGGCCACGATGTCGGCGACGCGCGTAATCTGGCCTTCCATGGTGCTGGCGCGGTGTTCCGGCGGCGCCCCAACCGGCAGCCCGTGTTTGCCCTTGGAGTGCCGCGCGATGCCGTCGCGCACTTCCCAGGTCAGGTTCAGTCCCTGGCGGCCGTGCTCCAGCACGTCGACGATGCGCAGACTCTGCTCGTAGTGGCTGAACCCGCCGGGCATCAGTTTGTCGATCACGCGTTCGCCCGCGTGGCCGAATGGCGGATGCCCGAGGTCGTGGCCAAGCGCGATCGCCTCAGTGAGCTCCTCGTGCAGCCGGAGCACCTTCGCGATGCTGCGGGCGATCTGCGACACCTCGAGCGTGTGGGTCAGGCGCGTGCGGTAGTGGTCGCCCGTGGGCGCAAAGAACACCTGGGTCTTGTGCTTCAGCCGGCGGAACGCCTTGCTGTGAATGATGCGGTCCCGATCGCGCTGGAAGACCGGCCGGATCGGATCCGGCGGCTCGGGCCGCACGCGGCCTTTGCTGTCGGCGCTCTTGGCCGCCTGCGGCGCGAGTTGCGCTCGCTCGCGCGCCTCCAACTCCTCGCGAATCATAGTGCGCGTGCCTTCCGCATGGACGCCATCACGAGAGGATATCCCGAAGAAAGCTGGTGCCGTGTTCGAGCGGCGGCACCGCGAACAGATCGGCCAGCGTTTGCCCCAGATCGGCGAACGTCGGACGGGTGCCCAGCTCCACGCCGGACCGCACGGCGGCGCCGGCCATCAGGACGGGCACGTATTCGCGAGCGTGGTCGGTGCTCGGCGTGGTGGGGTCGTTGCCATGGTCGGCCGTGACGACCAGAAGGTCGGTCTCGCGCAGGATGGGCAGCACCTGCGCCAGACGCGCGTCGAATCTCTCGAGGTTCGCCGCGTAACCCGCCGTGTTGTTGCGGTGACCGAACTGCGCGTCGAAGTCCACGAGGTTGGTGAAGATGAGGCCGCGATCGACCACGGCCATCTCTGCGGTTGTGACGTCCATGCCGTGATCATCGCTCGTGGTATGGACAGCCCTGGTCAGACCCCGTCCGGCGAACAGGTCCTCGATCTTGCCGATTCCGACGACCGGCATGCCCGCCTCGTGGAGTCGATCGAGCAGCGTCGGCCCGAACGGCTGCAGGGCGTAGTCGCGCCGGTTGGCGGTGCGCGTGAAATGGCCGGGCTGGCCGACAAACGGGCGGGCGATCACCCGGCCCACACCGAGGCCGCGTCCCACCAGGTCGAACGCGGCTTCACACATGCGATAGAGCTCCGCCACGGGGACGACGTCCTCGTGCGCCGCAATCTGGAACACGCTGTCGGCCGATGTGTAGACAATCGGCGCGCCGGTGCGCATGTGCTCCGGTCCCAGTTTGTCGATGATCGCCGTGCCGGACGCCACGACATTGCCGATCGACCGGCGGCCGATGCGACGCTCGAACTCGGCGATGGCGGCGGCGGAAAACCCATGCGGAAACGTCGGGAACGCCTTCTCGAGCTCGATCCCCATCATTTCCCAGTGGCCGGTGACCGAATCCTTGCCCGCCGAGCGTTCGGCCATGCGCAGGCACGCGCCGCGGGGAGCGGGAGCGTCCGGACCAATGTCGACGAGCCGCGCGAGCCCGAGCGACCGCAGCGTCGGTACCCGGAGCGGAATCTGGCGATGGATATTGCCAACGGTGTTGCTGCCCTGGTCTCCGTACAGTGCGGCGTCAGGCAGTTCGCCGATGCCGACCGAGTCCATGACAATGACGATGGCGCGAGTGGGTGTGATCATCTGGCAAACCTGATCCAAGACCTACTTACCGTGAAGATCGTGAAGCACGTGAAGAACGTTCTCCACCAGGCCCGCCTGTCCTTCACGTGCTTCACGGTG
>JAKALV010000371.1 GCA_021824055.1 Acidobacteriota bacterium | reverse complement strand
CACGGCGACGATCGGCGACGATTTCATCGCGGCCGCGTTCGCCGCGACGTCAACGAGCATCGCCGGGCAGTTCTCCTCCCACAGGGCGGGGAACGCGTACCACGGCACGGCGCTGATCACGGACGCGGCGCGCACGGTCGTGTCGCCCACCTTCACGTTGGCGATGCGATCGCCGGCCATCGCGATCTTGGCCGGACGCCGGCTGAGGACCGTGCCGCCGTGGGCCTCGACAAAGCGCACGGCCGGCCGCGCAATCAGCTCGTCCAGCGGAACGCGCGGAAGGCCGATCGCCGAGTCCTCCGCGCGCGGGCCGAACATTTCGGCCAGCACGCGAACGAACGGACGCGCCGCCGCCTCGTCGGGACTCTGATTGAGCGCGGCGAACACCAGGGGATCCCACAGCCACCGGCGCATCCGGGGCGTCTGGCGTTGCCGCTCGAGCCACTGCGATACGGTGAGCGACGGATCCACCTGCAGGGCCGTCGCGGCCGGACCGATGCGACGCGTGGACGTCAACACGTCCAACAGGTGGCGCGCCGACAGCCGGTCCAGCAGCGGCACCGCATCCCACATCAACAAACCGAGCAGCAAGTGCCAGGGCGACGGCAGATCCGGGCAACTCAGCACGTGTCCGCGGGCATCGGCGCCGCCGGCGATCGTCAGCGCGAGCGTGGTCTGAAGGGGTGCCTTGTCCGCCGTGCCGATCTGGCGCAGCAGGTTGTAGGTGTCACGATAGCAGCCGAAGAGCACGTGCTGGCCGTTGTCGAGCCGCTCGCCGCTGTCGCGATCGAGAAACGTTGTGGCGCGGCCTCCGAAGCGCGGCGCCTGCTCGACGAGCACCACCTTGGCGCCGGCGGCCGACAGGTGCACGGCCGCGGCCAGACCCGCGCAGCCGGCACCGATGATGACGACGTCAGCGGTGAGCAGCTCGGCCAAATCGGGTTTTCCCGAGCACAGACAGCGCAATGCCGGCCTGCGTGACGCGGCTCAGCCGGATCACGCGCGAGAACACATCGCAACCGTCGGCCTCGATGCGCCGCAACGTCTCCTCGTAGATGGCGCGCATGATCTCGGCGGCGATCACGGCCCGGCGCTCCGCCTCGGGCAGCACGCGGGTGGCGCGTCCAAAGTAGGTCCACGCGCGCGCCGCCTGATGCTCGAGCACCGCGCGCACCTTTGCCGACTTTACGCCGCCGCCCGCCTCGCGCACTTCGCGCGCGATGTCTTCCTCGGTGCATCCGAATCGCGCCAGATCCTCGAGCGGAAGATACAGGCGCTTCTGCCCGTAGTCCACGCCCACATCGCGAATGATGTTGGTGAGCTGCAGCGCCACGCCGAGATCGCGCGCGTAGTCGCGCACGATCGGATCGCGATAGCCGAAAATCTCCGCGCAGATCAACCCGACAGACGACGCCACGCGATGGCAGTACGGCTCGAGCTCCTCAAACGTCCTGAACCGCATCGGCGTGATGTCCATGCCGACGCCGTCGATCAACGCGTCGAACTGTTCGCGGGGAAGATTGAAGCCGGCGCCCAGTTGCTTCAGCGCCCTGCCCTGCGGCGTCACCGGTTCGCCCGGACCTTCAGGTCCGGCCGTGAACACGCGGGCGACCTCATCCCGCCAGCTGTCGAGCGACTTTCTCGCCAGCGCCGGGTCGCTTTCGAGATCGACGGCGTCATCCACGGCGCGGCAGAAGTCCCACACGGCCACGATGACGTCGCGCTTGGCCTTGGGAAGGACGAGGAACGAATAATAGAAGCTGGTCTTTCGAGTCATTGCTTCATCGGCGGGGCGCCTGCGCCTCGCGTCGGCGTTGCCAGCTCAACATATCCCAGGCGAGCGCGATTGCATCCGCAAAGCCGAGCGCCGGCCGCGACTTGAAAACATCGAAGCCGGCGGCCTCCAAACGGTCGAGGATGCGCACGCCGCCCAGCCACGTCGCGCGCAGTTCCCATCGCAGCCGGCCCGTAACGTTGTCGGCGACGCCGCGGCCTTCGTTGAACAGCGCGCGCGTGCGGTTGGCGGCGTCCGTCAACGCCGCGGTCCATTCGCGCGTCATCCGCCGTGCCTCCAGATCCGATTCGGCGGCGCCAGCGGCGCGCGTCAATTCCGCCGGCACGTACACACGGCCCTTGGCCAGATCGCGTTCGATGTCCTGCCAGAAATTCACGAGCTGCAGGGCCGTGCACACCGCATCGGACTGGCGAGCCAACGGCTCGTCGCGATATCCGGCCACGCCAAGGACCAGCCGTCCCACCGGATTCGCGGAGCGCCGGCAGTAGTCCAGCAGATCCGTCCACGTCTCATAGCGTTTCGTGACCACGTCCTGACGAAACGCCGAGAGCAAGTCCTCGCACAGCTGAGGATCCAGCTGGAATGTCGCGATGGTGTCGTGGAGCGCCACGAACACGGGGTGCGTGGCGGCCGGATCGCGGAGCTGCGCGCCCCACGCGTCGAGCTTCGCCAGTCGCTCGCCATCGGACATCGCGCCTTCGTCGGCGAAGTCGTCCGCGGTGCGCGCGAACGCGTAGATTGCGGCGATGTGCGGGCGCATGGGCGCGGGCAGGAGCCACGACGCCACCGGAAAGTTCTCGTAGTGCGAGCGTGCCAGCCGCAGACAGACGGCGTAGGCCTCGGCCGTTACCACTCGGCTTCTGGAGCTCCGGCGCGATGGTTCACCGCGCGCGCGATGACGAACAACAGGTCGGACAAGCGGTTCGCGTAGATGAGCTGCACGGACGTGACGCCCGCCACGGTGACCATGCGCCGCTCCGCGCGGCGGCACACCGTGCGCGCCAGATGCAGCGCCGCGCCGGCCGGAGATCCGCCGGCCAGAATGAATCGTTTGAGCGGCGGCAGCTCCGCGTCGAGCTGGTCGATCCACTGCTCGAGCCGTTCAACGTCTTCGTGGCCGAGACGGGCCTTGCCCTCGTGCACCTTCGGATCCGGCCGCCCGTCCGCCAACTGCGCGCCCAGCGCGAAGAGGTCGCGCTGGATCCGGTTGAGCATCGCGTCGATGTCCTTCGGCACTCCGGCCGCGCGGGCGACACCGATACAGGCGTTGGCCTCGTCGACCTCGCCGTAGGAATCCACGCGTGGGTCGGCTTTCGAGACTCGGGCGCCGCCGAACAGCCCCGTCTCGCCGGCATCCCCGGTCCTGGTGTAGATCTTCACGGCACGATTATACGAAGGCTATAGTGAAGCACCAGATCGG
>JAKALV010000370.1 GCA_021824055.1 Acidobacteriota bacterium | reverse complement strand
GTTTCACGAAAAGACATCGTTCCGGCTGGAAGGCCGGCATCTGGCGGTGCCGTGCGAGTCGTGCCACCTGAACGGTGTCTACAAAGGCACGCCCACCAAGTGCATGGACTGTCACTGGACCCGCCGGCAGGACGATCGATTCCGGCTGCAGCTCGGGTCGCAGTGCGAGCAGTGCCACACGCCGGTGTCGTGGACGTCCGCGCGGTTCGATCACGGCGCCATCACCGGCATGCAACTGAGCGGGGCGCACCGCGCGCTGGCCTGCCAGTCGTGCCACACGAACGGCAACTTCCGCACGGCCAGCAGCTCGTGCCTGAGTTGTCATCAGAAGGACTACCAGGCGGCGACGAATCCGAATCACGTGGCCGGCGGATTTCCGACGACGTGCGACACGTGTCATCGCGCGAGCGACACGTCGTTCAACCAGGCCCACTTCGACCACCAGGCCTCGTTCCCGCTGCTGGGCCAGCACGTGCTGCAGGCCTGCGCCGCGTGTCACCAGAACAACGTGTTCCGGGGCACCTCGCGCGACTGCGTGGGGTGTCATCGCGTCGACTACAACCGCACTACGTCGCCGGCGCACGCCGCGGCCGGCTTTCCGACCACGTGCGAGAGCTGCCACCGCGCGACCGATGCCAGCTTCAAGGGCGCGACGTTCAACCATTCGCAATTTTTCGCGCTCGTCGGGGTGCATGCGCAGCAGGCGTGCGCCGCCTGCCACGTCAACAATGTGTACAAGGGCACGGCGCGCGACTGCGTCGGCTGCCATCGCGCTCAGTACGATCGGACCACATCGCCGCCGCACGCCGCGTCGGGATTCTCGACGTCGTGCGAGTCGTGCCATCGCGCCACGGACGCCAGTTTCAGCGGGGCCGTGTTCAACCACTCGACGTTCGCGCTGGTGGGCGTGCACGCGCAGCAGGCGTGCGCGGCGTGCCACATCAACAACGTGTACAAGGGCACCGCGCGCGACTGCGTCGGCTGCCATCGGACGAATTACGATCGCACGACGTCGCCCAACCACGCGGCCGCGGGCTTCCCGGCCACCTGCGACAGCTGCCATCGCGCCACCGACTCGACGTGGGCGCAGGGCACGTTCAATCACACCCAGTTCCCGATTACGTCGGGCAACCACAACGCGCCGTGTGCGACGTGCCACACGAACCCCGCGTCGTACCAGTCGTTCACGTGTCTGACATGTCACGAGCACTCGCAGTCGGCGATGGACTCGGCGCATCGCGGGCAGAACGGCTACCGCTACGACTCGCTGGCGTGCTACAGCTGCCATCCGACCGGACGGGGCGGCCAGCCGATCGCCTCGCATCCACCCATCGGGTATAGTGCGGTTCGTGCCGGTCAGCCTCGCTGATGTTCGCGCCGCGCGCGCGCGGATCGCGCCGTTCATCCGGCCGACGCCCCTGATGCGGCACCCGCTGCTCGACGCCGAGACGGGCCTCGAGTTGTGGGTGAAGCACGAGAACCACAATCCCACCGGCGCGTTCAAGGTGCGCGGCGGATTGAACCTCATCGCCTCGTTGTCCGCCGAGGAACGCGCCCGCGGCGTGGTCACCGCCAGCACCGGGAATCATGGCCAGTCGATCGCGGTGGCGTGCCGCGAGCACGGCATCGCGTGCACGGTCTTCGTGCCGGACGGCAACAATCCCGAGAAGAACGCCGCCATGCGCGCCGTTGGCGCCACGGTGGAGGAGGGCGGCCGCGATTTCGATGAGGCCCGCGGGCGCTGCGAGCAGCGGGCGGCGGGCACCGGCGCGCGCTACGTGCACTCGGCGAACGAGCCGCTGCTCATTGCCGGCGTCGGCACCTATGCGCTCGAGATCTTCGAGGTGCTGCGCGACGCGGATGTGATCTTCGTGCCGGTGGGCGGCGGCAGCGGCGCGTGCGGGTTGATCACCGTGCGCAACGCGCTCGGGTCAACGGCGCGCATCATCGGCGTCGGCGCGGAGAACGCGGACGCGGTGGCGCGCTCCTGGCGCGGACCTCTGCGAGTAGTCGGCGCGTCGGCTAACACCTTTGCGGAAGGCATCGCCACGCGCGTGACCTTCGATCTCACGTTCGAGCTGATGAAGCGCTCCCTCGATGACTTTGTGTTGCTCAGGGAGGATGAGCTGGCCGACGGTGTCCGCATGGCGCTTCGCGCGACGCATAATCTCGCCGAAGGCGCCGGCGCGGCGGCCCTCGCCGCCGCGCACAAGTTGCGCGATCGCCACCGCGGTCAGCGCGTGGTGGCGATCATGTCGGGCGGAAACCTCGACGCCGCCCGGCTCCGAACGATCATGTCTGGCGAGACGCCGCGGGCGGCCCTGGCCGTGTGACTACAAGAAGATGATAATGTAGTCACATCATGGTCTCGGTCGGTGTTCGACGCCTCAAGGCGAATCTCAGCCGGTACCTTCGCCATGCGCAAGCCGGCGCCCAGATCCAGGTCACCGAGCGCGGCAGGCCCATCGCGGCGATCGTGCCCCTGACCCCGGCGTCCGATCTCACATGGGCGCATCAGGTGGTCGCCGAGGGCCGCGCCCGGTGGAACGGATCCAAGCCGGGCGGCACGCGTGGCATGGCGAAGGGTGTGGGGCCGAAGCGCGGAGCGCCGAAGGCCTCGGACATCGTGATTGCCGACCGTCGATGATCCTGTATCTCGATACCAGCAGCCTGGTAAAGCTCTACGTTGAAGAAGAAGGATCGGCCGACGTCCGCGCGCTCGTCAATCGCGCGGAGATCGTAGTCACGTCCGTCGTGGCGTTCGCGGAAACGCGCGCCGCACTGGCGAGGCTTCGTCGAGGCAAGTTCCTTGCCCCTGCGCGCTATGCGGATGCGAAGCGCCACTTTGCGGACGACTGGGCGGCGCTGCTGACCCTCGACGTGACTGACGAGCTGGCGCGCACGGCTGGCGATCTCGCCGAGAAACACGCCGTACGCGGATTCGACAGCATCCATCTGGCGACCTTCGTTCACGTGCTCGAACGTCGTCCGGACGATGAGGTACATTTTTCGAGCTACGACCAGCAGATGGTCGCCGCGGCGCGTAAGCTTGGGTGAAAGTGCCGGTGCGATCTACCGGCAGTTGCCCGCGCGCGCGCCCTTCGGCCACACGTTGTCTGACGGATCGTGATCCGGGAAGCGGCAGCCGGGATCGAACATCACGCTCTCGACCTTGCGGCCGCCCGTGTCGACCGTGGCCGTGAACGTGCGGCTGC
>JAKALV010000369.1 GCA_021824055.1 Acidobacteriota bacterium | reverse complement strand
CAGATCGAGGGACGCCGTCGGTTCATCGAGGAGCAGCACGCGGCCGGCGGCGCCCATGTCGGGCGTGCCTTCGCCGAGTTGCGCGAGCGCGGACGCGATGACCACGCGCTGCTTTTCGCCGCCGCTCAGCGTGGTGAACTGGCGGTCGGCGAGATGGTCCGTGCCGGTCGCCGCGAGCGCCGCGTGCGCCGAGGCCAGATCGGCCGGACCCTCGAACTCGAACGGGCCCAGGTGCGGATAGCGACCCATCAACACCATCTCGATCACGCTGTAGTCGAAGGCCAGATGGGTTTCCTGCGGCACCACGGCCAGTCGTCGCGCGAGTTGCGCGGCGGAGAACGCGCCGAGGTTCTGGCCGTCGAACAGGATCCGGCCGCTGGTGGGCGCCACGGCGCCCGACAGCGCCCGCAGTAGGGTGGTCTTGCCCGACCCGTTGGGGCCGAGCACGCCGACCAGGCTGTGCGCGGGAATGCGCAGCGAGACGTCCCGCAGGATCGGCGGGCCGTCGAACGCCACGTTCAGTCCCTCGCACTGCAACATGGCGCGCCTAGAACCGGACCTTCAGTCCCACGTGGGCGGTTCGCCGCCACGCGAGATAGCCGAGCGGCTCCATGTAATTGCGGTCGGTCAGGTTCTGAAGGCGGCCGTAGGTCTCGAGCCGCGACGTGAGCCGGTACCGGGCCGCGACATCCCACGTCCAGTAATCCCCGCCCGTCGTGATGGCCGGTTCGAGCGATGAGAAGTCGTTGTCCGTATAGCGGCCCACATAGCGTCCGTCGAGGTCGACGGCCGCCCGCCCTTCGGTCCAGGCCGCGCGGACGAACGCGGAGTGCTGCGGACGCCGAAACACATCGTCCTTGGTGAGGCGCGTGTAGCCGGCCGTCACGCGCAGAGCGTGGACCGGCGCGAGATCCGCGGACAGTTCCAGCCCGCGCGCGTTGGCGGCGTTCATGTTGAAGAATTGCGACCGGTACGGGTCGAAGCTCGTCGTGCGCGTGGAGATCTGGTTCCAGAAGTGGTTGTCGAAGAACACCGCCTCGATCCGCACGCGATCACCCGCCAGCCGTTGCGACAGACCGACGTCCATCGTGCGGGCACGCTCGGGCAGCAGATCCGGATTGCCGAGGTAGTACGGATTCTGGCTGAACGATTGGAGGATCGTCGGCTCCTTCACGCCGCGGCCGGCGTTCGCCTTCAGCGTGAGCTCGCCCCACGCGCCCTGCGCGCTGTGCATCACGACGGCCGCCGACGCCCGCGGCACCCACTCGTTGCCGAAGCTGTCATTGTGTTCGGCGCGCAGGCTGGTCACGAGCGAGCCGCGCCGGCCGATGACCTGATGCTGGATGCTGGTGCCGACGTTGTTGCGCGATGCCTGGAGCGACGTTCCGGCCATGCGATCGGCGAGCGTGGCCCGCTCCGCATCCCAGTCGACCAGCGCCGTCACCAACTGCGTGACCCTGCCGCCGATGCGCCAGTCGCTCTGATAACTGAAGATGCCGCGGCCGAGCACGTTATGGTTGTCGTAGTTGTAGTCGTAGAACTCGAAGGGCGCCACGGATGCGCCGTAGCTGGGCGTGTACGGCGGATCGGCCATGAGATTCGTCGTGTCCTGACGCGAATGGGTCAGCGAGTACGACACGCGCTGCTGCCAGGCGGCCGAGATGCGCTGCTCGAGCGAGACGCCCGCCGCCACGTCCGTGTGATCGTAGAAGGCGTCCATGTCCGCCCGGCCGAAGGCCGTCTGGCCCGGCGAGCCCACGCGGCCCTGTTCCACTCGTCCAACCGCGCGCAGTTGAAGCGATGGCGACCACGCGCGTCCCGCGCTCCAGGACACCGTGGAGCTCGTGAACCGGTTGTTCGCGGACCGGTTGTCCGTGTTGAACCGCCCGAGGCCGACGCTGTAATCCCAGCCGCTTCCGCCCCCGCTCAGGATCCCCTCGGCCCGTTCGGTGCCGTAGCCGCCGGCTTCGACCGAACCGGCGAACGACGGGCGCGCGGCGGCGGCGCCGCGCGCGGTGACGAGCTGGATCACGCCCGACATCGCGTCGGTCCCAAACAGCGCCGACTGCGCTCCGCGCACGACCTCGACACGCGACACATTGGATGTCGTCACATTGCTGAAATCGAACGTGCCGCCCGGCTCGTTGAGCGGGATGCCGTCGAGCAGCACCTTCGTGTAACTGCTCTCGCCGCCGCGGAGAAAGAGCGACGTCACGCCGCCGAGGCCGGCCGTCTCGACGACGGTCACCCCCGGTGTCTCGCGCAGCAGGTCCGCCAGCGACGTGGTGCCGCGGCGGGCGATGTCATCGGCCGTAAAGACCGTGACGCTGGCGCCAAGCTGGCTCGCCGGCGCCTCGGCGCGCGTCGGCGTCACGACGATCGAGTCGGCGATCGGCTCGAGCGCAAGCGTCAACCGCGGATGAAACGTCGTGTCGGCCGCTTCCGCCGGCGTCAGGGCGAGGGCCGCGGTGCGAAAGCCCACGCGCGAGGCTTCGATGCGGCAATCCGGGCAGGACGTGAGGTCGATCGCAAACTGTCCGCGGTCGTCGGTGATCGCCGTCGCATGTTCGCGGCCGGCGGCATCGATCAGCCGGACGAAGGCCCGCGTCAATGCGGCGCCCGACGCGTCGGCGACCGACCCGGTGACGGGCGCGGCGGATGCGATGTGGGGAGTGAGCAGCGTGGAAAGGAACGAAACGGCAAACAGCAGTACACGAGCGGACCGTGCCATCAGAGCCTCCATCGGCGTTGTCTCGCGCCGACATCCACCGCGCGTTGGCGGTGGACGAAATGGACGGCCCGGAGGTCAGGTATCCTGACTTGCGGATCAACATCGGTGTCCGCGTCTTCCCATGCCGCACGGCACAGTGACGGCCCACCTGAACGAACGTCCCAGGCTGGCAGTGGACAGCGACTTCCCGCTTACAGTGGCGGCACCGTGAGGGATTCACACCCTCTTCCCATGCACCACCGGGCTTACGTCGGTTGTCGTTTGCGATCATAGCATGGCGGAATCAGGCGCTTTTCCGATAGCATTCAAGAGATATGCCCAAGCGTTCGATCGTCACCGTGCGCGAACAGCCTGTCGCGGCATCCGCGGTGGCGAGCGGCCCGCTGGTGGTGCAGAGCCGGTCGTTCGAGGTCGAAACGCGCGAGCGTCTGGAGCTGCGCGACGTCACCGACCTGATCATGAAGGCCGCGCGGGAGTTTCCGGTTCGC
>JAKALV010000368.1 GCA_021824055.1 Acidobacteriota bacterium | reverse complement strand
GCACGGCCATGCTCGAGACGGCGACGGCGATGACGGACTGTCGCGTGCTCGCGTTCGCGAAGGACGCGCTGAATCGCCGGCTTCGCGCGGACGGCGAGATTCGGGAGAAGCTCTCCGCGCATCTGCTGTCCCGCCGCATGCATCTGGAGGCCGATCTGGCCGACCAGCTGATCAACCGCAGTGAACTGCGGCTAGCGCGACGGCTGTGCCTGCTGGCGCGCTCGTTGCAGAAGATTCTCAGGAGCAGCTGACGGCGGACGCGAAATGTGGAATGATGCGCCATCATTCCAGTTCACTTCGGTCGGCCGGAGGCCCCATGGAGAGTCTTGTCGCGCGTCTGTTGAAGGATTTCGAAGCCGGTCGCATGGACCGGCGCCAGTTGATTCAGAGCATCGCGGCGGCCGCGGTGGCGATCGCCGCGCCCGCGCTCGCCAGGGCCGATCAGGCGCCGGTCGGCGCGCCGCCGCCCAACCTCGCCAACCAGCCGCCGATGCAGTTCACGGCGGTGAGCGTGGATCACGTCTCGTATCAGGTGGCCGACTACGCGAAGACGCGCGACTTCTACGTGGCGTTGCTCGGCATGCAGGTCACCGATGACGACCACCGCAGCCAGTGCCAGCTGCATTTCGGCGACCACGGATCGTTCATCCTGCCGCGCAACCGGCGTCAGCCGGGCCTCCGCTCCGGCGGCGTCGCGAACGCCGCCGCGCCCGCGGCTCAGGCGCCGGCCATGCCCGCGGTCGCCGGTCAGCCGGCGGCGTCGGCGCGGGGGCTTGTCGATCACATTTCCTACAAGATTGCGGACTGGAATACCGATCGCGTGCAGGCGGAACTGGAACGTCGCGGCATCAAGCCGTACGGCGGCCGTAGCTTCACGCCCGATACCGGCGGGCCGACGGGGCCGGAGAACTACGCGAGTTTCCATCTCGAGGATCCCGACGGATTCAACCTGCAGATCAGCGGCGAACTGAAACCGGGGGACAGACTCTACAAGGGATAGTGGGGCAGTGGGGCAGTCTCATTTCTTGTCGCGCCACCGCCAATTCCGGATCTCCGGCATGTCCTCACCGAACTTCTCGATGTACTGCGTGTGCTCGAACAGGCGGTCGCGGACGAACTGCCGGGCGTAGGCGGTGCGCGCGCCTAAGGTCGGCACGCGGTCGAGCACGTCGCTGAACAGATGGAACCGGTCCAGATCGTTGCGCACCGTCATGTCGAACGGTGTGGTCGTCGTGCCTTCTTCTTTGTAGCCGCGCACGTGCATGTTCGCGTGATTGGTGCGCCGGTACGTCAGACGATGAATGAGCAGCGGATAGCCGTGGAAGGCAAAGATGATCGGTTTGTCCTTGGTGAAGAGGACATCGAAGTCCCGGTCGCTCAGGCCGTGCGGGTGTTCGCTCCGCGGCTCCAGCTTCATCAGGTCCACCACGTTGATCACACGCACCTTCAATTCCGGGAAGTGCTGACGCAGCAATTGCACCGCCGCCAGCGTTTCCAGCGTCGGCACGTCGCCGCAGCACGCCATGACGACATCCGGGTCGCCGCCCTGATCGTTGCTGGCCCACTCCCAGATCCCGAGGCCCGCGGTGCAGTGCTTCATCGCCGCATCCAGCGTGAGCCACTGCGGCGCGGGTTGTTTGCCGGCCACGATGACGTTCACGTAGTTGCGGCTGCGCAGGCAGTGATCCGTGACCGAAAGCAGCGTGTTGGCGTCGGGCGGCAGATACACGCGGATGACTTCCGCCTTCTTGTTGACGACGTGATCGATGAAGCCGGGATCCTGATGGCTGAAGCCGTTGTGATCCTGGCGCCAGACATGCGACGACAGTAGGATGTTCAGCGACGCCACCGATCGCCGCCAGGGAATATGGTTGGCGACCTTGAGCCACTTGGCGTGCTGATTGAACATCGAATCCACGATGTGCATGAACGCTTCGTAGCACGAGAAGAAACCGTGGCGGCCCGTCAGCAGATATCCCTCGAGCCAGCCTTCGCACTGGTGCTCGCTCAGCATTTCCATCACGCGGCCGTCGGGGCCGACGTGGTCGTCACTGGCGATGACATCGGCAACCGAGCAGCGCTTCGTCACCTCGAAGACGGCGCCCCAGCGGTTCGATGACGTTTCGTCCGGGCTGAACACCCGGAAATTCGTCGGGTTCATGTTGATCACGTCACGGATCAACTGGCCCTGGATGCTGGTGGCTTCGCCATCGACCGAACCCGGCGTGGGCACCTTCACCGCGTAACTGCGGTAGTCGGGCAGGGCCAGATCCTTCAACAACAGGCCACCGTTGGTGTGCGGATTGGCGCTCATTCGGCGCTCGCCGGTTGGCGCCAGCTTAGCCAGCGACGGGATGAGCGTACCGGTCTTGTCGAAGAGTTCCTCGGGCCGATAGCGCTTCATCCACTGTTCGAGCATCCTGACGTGGCCCGGCCGGCTCATGTCCGTGAGCGGCACTTGATGGGCGCGGAACGTGCCTTCGATCTTCACGCCGTCCACGAACGCCGGACCGGTCCATCCCTTCAGCGATCGCAGGATGATCATCGGCCAGCGTGGCCGAACCGAGAATCCGTGCGTGCGGGCATCGCGCTGGATGCGGTGGATCTCGGCGATCACCACATCGATCGTTGCGGCCATCCGTTGATGCATCGTCCGCGCGTTGTCGCCTTCCACGACGTACGGCGTGTAGCCGTAGCCGTGGAAGAGGGCCGTGATCTCGTCGCGCGGAATGCGCGCGAGCACGGCGGGCCCCGCGATCTTGTAGCCGTTCAAATGCAGAATGGGCAGCACCGCGCCGTCGTGGACCGGGTTCAGAAACTTGTTCGAATGCCAGCTCGTGGCGAGCGGGCCCGTTTCGGCTTCGCCGTCGCCGACGACACACGCGGCGATCAGGCCGGGGTTGTCGAACACGGCGCCGAAGGCATGGGACAGCGAGTATCCCAACTCGCCGCCCTCGTGAATCGAGCCGGGGGTTTCCGGCGCGCAATGGCTCGGGATCCCGCCGGGAAACGAGAACTGCCTGAACAGCCGCCGCATGCCGGCTTCGTCCTGCGAGATGTTGGGATAGACCTCGCTGTAGGTGCCTTCCAGATAGGTGTTCGCCACGATGCCCGGGCCGCCATGTCCGGGCCCGGTGATGTAGATCATGTTCAGGTCGTGCGCCTTGATGACCCGGTTGAGGTGCGCGTAAACGAAGTTCAGCCCGGGCGTCGTGCCCCAGTGGCCCAGCAGGCGC
>JAKALV010000055.1 GCA_021824055.1 Acidobacteriota bacterium | reverse complement strand
GTTCTTGGGGATGTCGGCCAGATCCTTTTCGTTGTCCTTGGGCATCAGGATCGTGCGGATGCCCGCGCGATGCGCGGCCAGCAGCTTTTCCTTCACGCCGCCGATGGGCAGCACCTTACCGCGCAGCGTGATCTCGCCGGTCATCGCGACGTCGCGGCGGACCGGAATTCTCGCCAGTGCCGACACGAGCGACGTCGCCAGCGTGATGCCGGCCGACGGGCCATCCTTGGGGATCGCGCCTTCGGGAATGTGCACGTGCACGTCCATGCGGCGGTTGAAGTCGCGCGGGATGCCGAGTTCTTCCGACTTGGACCGGACCCAGCTCATCGCGGCCTGCGCGGATTCCTGCATGACGTCGCCGAGCTTGCCGGTCAGCGTGAGCTTGCCGCGGCCGGGCATGAGCGTGGTTTCCGCGACCAGGAGCTCGCCGCCCACCTCCGTCCACGCAAGACCCGTCGCCAGGCCGATCTCGCTCTTCTCTTCCTGCATCGACGGACGGAAGCGCGGCACGCCGAGGTATTCGGTGACCTTTTCGGCCGTCACTTCTTCCTTGAACGCCGCGCCTTCCACCACGACCTTGCGCGCCACCTTGCGGCAGATCGACGAGATCTCGCGTTCGAGGTTGCGGACGCCGGCTTCGCGCGTATAGCGCTGAATCACGGTCTGCAGCGCGTCGTCCGTGAACGTCACGTTGTCCTTCGACAGGCCCGTGCCCTCGATGGCTTTCGGCGCGAGGAAGCGCCGCGCGATCTCGACCTTTTCCTGCTCGGTGTAGCCGGCCAGCTGCATGACTTCCATGCGGTCGCGCAGCGCCTGCGGCACCGTGTGGAGCACGTTGGCCGTGCAGATGAACATGACATTCGACAGGTCGTACTCCACGTCGAGGTAGTGATCCTGGAACGAGTTGTTCTGTTCGGGATCCAGCACTTCGAGCAGGGCCGACGACGGGTCGCCGCGGAAGTCCATCGACATCTTGTCGACTTCGTCGAGCAGCACCACCGGGTTCACGGTGCCGGCCTTCTTCATCATCTGGATGATCTGGCCGGGGAACGCGCCGATGTAGGTGCGGCGATGGCCGCGGATCTCGGCCTCGTCACGTACGCCGCCGAGCGACAGCCGCACGAACTTGCGGTTCATCGCGCGGGCGATCGACTTGGCGAGCGAGGTCTTGCCGACGCCGGGAGGGCCCGCGAACGTCAGGATCGTGGCTTTCGGCTTCTTCACGAGGGCGCGCACCGCCAGGAACTCCAGGATGCGCTCCTTGATCTTTTCGAGCCCGAAATGATCGTCGTTCAGGATCTTCTCGGCGGCTTTCAGGTCGCGGCTTTCCTTGCTCTTCTTGTGCCACGGCACGGCGATGAGCCAGTCGAGGTAGTTGCGCGACACGGTGGCTTCGGCCGACATCGGCGGCATGGACTCGAGACGCTTCAGCTCTTCCTGCGCCTTCTTGGCCACTTCCTTCGGCATGCGCGCCTGATCGATCTTGCGCTTCAGGTCGTCGGTCTCGTTGTTCTTGTCGTCCTTGCGGCCCAGCTCGCGCTGGATCGCCTTCATCTTCTCGTTGAGGTAGTACTCTTTCTGCGCCTTCTCCATCTGCTTCTTCACGCGCGACTGGATGCGGCGGTCGACCTGCAACTTGTCCACTTCGCTCTCGAGCACCGTCACGATGCGCGCCAGGCGCTCCACGGGGGCGATGATCTCGAGCAGATTCTGTTTCTCTTCCACGCCGACCTGCAGGTGCGCCGAGATCGTGTCGGCCAGGCGCGACGGATCGTCCACGCGCACGGCCGCCAGCATCGCATCGTGCTGCAGGTGGTTGGACAACTTCACGTACTGTTCAAACAGGGCGACCACGCGCGCCATGACGGCTTCGGTGTCGGCCGAGGCTTCGGCCTTGCGCGACAGCACCTTGATCGTGACGCGGAAGAAACCCTTGTCTTCCTTCCACTCGATCACGCGCGCGCGATCGAGGCCTTCCACGAGCAGCTTCACGTTGCCGTCCGGCAGCTTGAGCGACTGCACGACGTTGGCCACGCAGCCCATCGTGAAAATGTCGGCCGGCTGGGGATCGTCGATCGACGCGTCGTGCTGCGCCGCGAGGAAGATCCGTTTGTCGGTGGCGAGCGCGTGTTCGAGCGCCCGTGTGGACGACGGCCGTCCGATGACGAACGGCAGCATCATGTGCGGGAAGACGACGACGTCGCGGAGTGGAACGATCGGGAGCGTTTCGTATTGGTCCATGGTGTGTCGCTACGGAAACCGCAGACCGGTACGGCGTTACCCGGCCTTCTCAATCACGGTAATCGGCTTCTCTTTCGACTCTACCACCTCACGCGTGATCACGCACTCCCTGATCTTCTTCTGGCCTGGGAGGGTGTACATGAGGTCGAGCATGATGTCTTCGATGATCATCCGCAGACCGCGGGCGCCGATCTTGCGCGCCAGCGCCGCCTCCGCGATCGCCTCGAGGGCATCGTCGGTGAAGCGCAACTTGACGTTTTCGTAATCAAACAGGCGCTGGTACTGCTTGGTGATCGCGTTGCGGGGCGAGGTCAGGATTTCGACGAGCGCGGCCTTGTCGAGTTCCTGGAGCGTGCCCACGACGGGAAGGCGTCCGACGAATTCCGGGATCAGGCCGTACTTGATCAGATCCTCGGGCTCGGCCTGCTCGATGAGCGACGCGCTGTCCTTCACATTGGACTTCACGTCGGCCTGGAAGCCGAGCGTCTTCTTGCCGATGCGGCGCGCGATGGACTTGTCGAGCCCGACGAACGCGCCGCCGCAGATGAAGAGAATGTTCGACGTATCGACCTGGAAGAACTCCTGGTGCGGGTGCTTGCGTCCGCCCTGCGGCGGCACGTTGGCGACCGTGCCCTCGAGGATCTTGAGCAGCGCCTGCTGCACGCCCTCGCCCGAGACGTCGCGCGTGATCGACGGGTTCTCGTCCTTGCGGCAGATCTTGTCCACTTCGTCGATGTAGATGATGCCCTGCTGGGCCTTTTCGATGTCGCCGCCGGCCGCCTGCAGCAGCTTGAGGATGATGTTCTCGACGTCCTCGCCGACATAGCCGGCTTCGGTCAGCGTGGTGGCGTCGACGATGGTGAAGGGGACCGAGAGCAGGCGCGCGAGCGTCTGCGCGAGCAGCGTCTTGCCGGTGCCCGTGGGGCCGATCAGCAGGATGTTGGACTTGCTCAGTTCGACGTCATGGC
Source organism: Acidobacteriota bacterium (assembly GCA_021824055.1). GTDB lineage: Bacteria > Acidobacteriota > Vicinamibacteria > Vicinamibacterales > SCN-69-37 > SCUN01. The sequence continues at coordinate 11,265 of JAKALV010000055.1, read as the reverse complement.
GACCGCGCGCCTGTTTCTGGATTTCCAGGCGCTTGTAGTGGTTGTACACCGCCACCGCGAGCTTCTTCTTGGTGGCGTCCTGGCCGATCACGTACTCGTCGAGGAACTTCTTGATCTCCATCGGCGTGGGCAGCGTGGTCCGCGTGCCCGTGCGATCGAACTTGTTGTCGTCCGTGATGATGTCGTTGCAGACGTCGACGCACTCGTCGCAAATGAAGACCGTCGGGCCCGCAATCAGCTTGCGGACATCGTTCTGGTCCTTGTTGCAGAAGGAGCAGCGGAGCGTCTCGTTTTCGCCGGTTTTCTTGGTCATGGAAGCCATCCCGAGAGCCTGATTATCGGCGGACCCTGGACCCGACGATAGCACGCAGGCTGGCGCACCTATGCCCGCTTGCTGATGACATCGTCAATAATCCCGTACTCTTTAGATTCGGCCGCGCTGAGAATGTAATCGCGTTCGGTATCCTGCTGAATCTTCGAGAGTTGCTGGCCGGTATGGACGGCCATAATTTCATTCAATCGCTCACGTTGGCGCAGTATTTCACGGGCGTGGATGTCGATATCCGTCGCCTGGCCGCCCAGGCCCGACGCCCAGGGCTGGTGAATCAGGATGCGGGAGTTGGGCAGCGAGTAGCGCTTGCCCTTGGCGCCGGCCGCCAGCAGCACGGCGGCAAACGACGCCGCCTGGCCCATGCAGTACGTCCGCACGTCCGGCTTGATGAACTGCATGGTGTCGTAGATGGCGAAGCCGGCCGTGATCACGCCGCCCGGGCTGTTGATGTACAGCAGGATGTCGCTGTCCGGATCCTCGGCCTCGAGAAACAGCATCTGCGCGATGGCCAGATTGGCTACCGTGTCGTCGATGGCCGTGCCGATGAAGACGATGCGGTCCTTCAGCAGGCGGGAAAAGATGTCGTACGCGCGTTCGCCGCGGTTCGTCTGCTCGACGACCATCGGCACGAGCTGCATGCGGGAATCTGCCATAGCGTTGTGTGCTCTCGTAGGGCGGAGCTTCCGCTCCGCCGACCTGTCTACCCGTTGGCGATCGCGGCCTTGTCGATCAGCCACGTCATCGTCTTCTCGCGCTGGATACCGGCGCGGATGCGGTCGAGTCCGTCTTCCTTTTCGAGCCGCGCCCGCACGGCGGCCGGCGCCCGGCCCGCCCGTTCGGCAAACGTCGCAATCTCCTGATCGACATCCGCTTCGGTGGCTTCAATCTTCTCGCGGCGGGCGATCTCGTCCAGGACCAGCGTGCTGCGCACGCTTTCCTCGGCGCCCGCCTTCTGGCGTTCGCGGAACTCCTGCCAGTTGATGTCCGCCTTCATCGGATCCACGCCCTGCTCCATGAGACGCCGTACGAGGTCTTCAAGGCGCCGCTCCGTTTCGTGTTCCACCAGGGTCTTGGGCACTTCGGCCGTCAGGCGGCCGGCCAGCGTCTTCAGCAGATCGCGGCGCATCGCGTGATCGGCGTCGTGCTCGGCCTGATGCTGGAGGTCCGTCTTGATCTGCTCGCGCAGCGCGTCGATCGTCTCGAATTCGCTGACTTCCTTCGCGAAGCTGTCATCGAGCGGCAGCAGTTCCTTTCGGCGGACGGCCTTGACGACCACGTCGTACGACACCGTCTTGCCGGCCAGTTCGGCCATCGCGTAGTCGGCCGGATAGTTCACGGTGAACGACTTCTGATCGCCCGCGCGGAGGCCCGCCAGGTGCTCGTCGAAGCCGGGCGGGTTCGCCGGCGCGCCGAGCTCGACCGACACGTTCTGCAGGGGTTCCGGCGCCGAGTCGTTCGACACTTCGCCAGGCGCCACGATGAGCGCGCCGCGGACCGTGCGCGTCAGGTCCATGAGCACCGCATCGCCGGCCATCGACGCCCGATCTTCCACGGGATGCCACTTGGCCGCGCGCTGGCGCAGCTGCTCGAGCGTTTGCTCGACCGCGCCAACTTCGAGCACCGCCGCGGGCTTGCGCAGCGAAATGCCCGTGTAAACGCCGGGATCGATGGGCGGCAGCGTCTCAAAATGCGCCGCAAAGGTCATCGGCCGGCCTTCCTCGATCACCACATCGCGGATGTCGGGCGCGGCCACGGGCGCGAGTTCACGCTCCTTCAACACCAGGGTCACCATGCGCGGAATCACGTCGTGGGCGACGTCGTGCAGGATCTGATCCTTGTAGCGCTGCCGGACGACGGTCGGGGGCACCTTGCCCTGGCGGAAGCCGGGGACACGCGCGGACCTGGCATACCCGGCCGCCACGCGGGCGATTTCGGCCTCGACGACATCCGGCGGAATCTCGAACGTCAGTTGCTTCTGGGTTTCGCTGATCTCGGAGAACTCGTGCTTCATCGCTACTAATTGTATGTGTGATCCGCCGCCCCGCTAACGCGCTTCGGCGGACAGGCTGATGGGTAATCGGACGGTGGCCACGGTTCCACCGGTGGCCGGGCATGCCAATGTGAGTGTGCCCCCATGAGATTCGATGATCCGTCGGGCCGTTGCCAGCCCCAATCCTGTGCCTCGGGCCTTGGTGGTGAAGAACGGTTCGAACAGGCGGACCTGCACGTCGGGCGGGATGCCGGGCCCGGTATCGGCCACCAGGACGTCATACCAGACGTCGTTCTCCTGCACCGACACGTCGATGCAGCCGGTGCCCTTCATCGCCTGCGCGGCGTTGGTCATCAGATTCAGCATGACGAGCGTGAACATCTCCGGATCCGCGTGCATCCGGACATCGGCCGGCGCCATGCGGATCTCGATCTGCGCGAACGCGGGATCGTTGCCGAGCTGGGTCTGCAGCTTCGCGCTCAGCTCCGCGAAGGTCACCTCGCGGATCACCGGGGGTCTCGGCCGCGCAAACAGCAGCAGATCCTCGACGATGGCGTTGAGCGTGTCCACGCGATTGACGATCTCGGTCACGATGCCCCGCTCGGTGGCGTCGGGCGCCATGCGCTGGCCGATCACCTGCAGGGCGCCGCGAATGCCGGCCAGCGGGTTGCGCACTTCATGCGCGACCACGGCCGCCATGCGTCCCAGCTGCGCGAGCGACGCCTGCTCGCGCAGACGCGCTTCGGTGGCCTTGCGCTCGGTGATGTCGTAACGGATCGACACATATTGGTACGGTCTTCCCGTCGCGTCCAGAAACGGCACGATCGTGGTGTCGACCCAGTAGAGCGAGCCATCCTTCGCGCGGTTGCGGAGCTCGCCGCGCCAGACCCGTCCGTGCGCGATCGTTCGCCACAGTTCCTTGAAGAACTCCGGCGGATGCAACCCGGAATTGAGAATGCGATGGTTGCGGCCGAGCAACTCCTCGCGCGAGTACTTGGAGATCTCGCAGAACGTGTCGTTGACGAACGTGATGTCGCCCTTCACGTCCGTCGTGGCCAGAATGGCCGACTGGTCGAGCGCGTACCGGAGATCCTCGGCGTCACGCAGCGCCCGCTGGCGTTCGGCCGTGCGGTATCCGTAGCGCTGGATACCGAACGCAATGAGCCAGACGCCTGCAATGCCCGCGATGGCGTTGACCATCCGGATGCCGTTGAACGGCCCGGGCTCCGAGACAACCAGCTCGGTCAGGATGAGCATGGTCGCCACGCCGGCCACGAGGAACACGCGGTTGGGCCGAACCTCCCACAGCATCAAGAGAAGAAGCGCGCCGTAGACGGGACCGACCGGCACTTCGGCCGGGAGCCACACGTCTGCAACGAACGTGATGCCGAGCAGCGCAAGCGTCAACGCCGTGAGCTGAACGGGCGGTGTTGGAGGGGGGTGGGAAAAGCGGTCCGGTTCTTGAATAGGTCTCACGGCAAGTGCCTCGGTGAGTATGCCTCACGGGCAACCGGGTAGATAGGGCTGGCCTATGGGGCGAAATTCTACGGAACTGGGAAAATGTCCGCGCCAGTGATCATCGTCGTCGACGATGAGGCCCTGCTGCGGTGGGCGGTGGCCGAGAGCTTGACGGCTGCCGGCTACGCCGTCTGGCAGGCCGAAAACGCGGCTGACGCCTACCGCTGCCTGGACCGTGCGAAATCCTCTCCCATCGTGGTTGTGCTCGACCTCAAACTGCCCGATTCGAGCGACCTGTCGGTCGCGCGCAAGATCATGGGCCAGCGCCCGGACGCGCCGGTCATCATGATGACCGCCCACGGCTCGGCGCAGGACAAGGCTGAGGCCGAGGCTGCCGGAGTTTACAAGTTCATCCAGAAGCCCTTTGACTTGTCTGAGATGACCGCCGTTGTGCGTGAGGCCTCGGCGAAACTGGGCGACCGGTGACCTCTGTCGTGTATCCTCTCTAAGTCGCTCATGGCCGCACGGTGCATCCTTGTCGTCGACGACGAACAGCTTGTTCGTTGGTCACTGTCCGAACGCCTCCGCGATGAGCATTTCGAGGTGGTCGAGGCGTCAACCGCCGCGGAAGCGCTCGAACGCGCCGACGGCGTCGATGCGGTGCTCCTTGATTTCACCCTGCCGGACGGCGACGGCCTGGCCGTGCTCAAGGCGCTGCACGAGCGCGACCCCGACGTGCCGGTGATCATGATCACGGCGCACAAGGACATCAATCTGGTGGTCGAGACGATGAAGGCGGGCGCGTTCGACTACGCGACCAAGCCGTTCGATCTCGACGACATCTGCCTGCGCGTGGAACGCGCGATGGAGAGCACGCGCCTGCGCCGCGAACTCCGCCGCTTGCGCGACGACGCGTCGCGTCCGTTCACGTTCGCGTCGATGATCGGCGAGTCCGAGCCGATGCAGAAGGTCAAGGCGCTGGCGCGCAAGATGGCCGGCAGCCCGGCCTCCACGGTGCTGATCACCGGCGAGAGCGGCACGGGCAAGGACCTGCTCGCGAAGATCATTCACTACAGCAGCGGACGCGCCGCGCGGCCGTTCGTCAACATCACCAGTTCGGCGCTGCCCGAGACGCTGCTCGAGTCGGAACTGTTCGGCCACGAGCGCGGCGCCTTCACGGATGCCCGCACGCAGAAACGCGGCTTGATCGAGCAGGCCGACGAGGGCACCGTGTTCCTGGATGAGATCGGCGAGATCCCGCCGTCGCTCCAGGCCAAACTGCTGCGCGTGCTCGAAGACAAGCAGTTCCGCCGCCTCGGCGGCGCGGCCGACCTGCATGTGGACGTGCGCATCATCGCCGCGACCAACCGAAACCTCGAAGACGCCGTGCGCGACGGCAAGTTCCGCGACGACCTGTACTACCGCCTGAACGTGCTGCGCATCGAGATGCCGCCGTTGCGCGTGCGCGATCGCGACATCGTCCTGCTGGCCCAGCATTTCGTGGAACTCTTTGCCCGCGAATTCAAGCGGCCGGTGCGCCGCCTCAGCCGCGCGGCCGAAGAGGCGTTGCTGGCCTACACGTGGCCCGGCAACGTGCGCGAACTGCGCAACCTGGTGGAGCGCGCCGTGTTGCTCGCCGAAGGCGACACGCTCGAGCCGGTGGATTTCGAAAGCATGCGCTCGCTGATCGCTCCCGCCGCGGCCGTGGTGTCCGACGGCCCGGCCGGCGTCGCGCTGCCGGCCGACGGCGTCAACCTCGAAGAGGTCGAGAAGCGCCTGGTGGTGATGGCGCTCGAGCGCACCAACGGCAATCAGACCCGCGCGGCGGCGCTCCTCGGCCTGCACCGTGACCAGATCCGCTACCGCATCGAGAAATTCGGCCTGACGGCGAAGAAAGACTGAACGCGTGGACTAGTTCTTGGCGATCACGCCTTCGACGCGGCGCTTGAGACCGGTCATCATGCCCGGCGCCGCGCCGCGGATCCGGCGCTCGATCGTGCTGCGCACGATACCCCGGAACGGACCCGTCATCAGATCCACGCGCGAACGATTGATCGCCACAAGGTAGCGCGGGCCCTCGGCGGTTCCACACATCGCCAGCAAATTGAGCGATCCCACAAAGTAGTGCGTGGCCAGCACCTGTTTGCCGAGCACCATCACCGGCGGCACGCCGGCCGTGTCCGCGTGCACGATCGTGAGATGCGTGACGCTGATGACGAGCTTGCCGCCCGTGTCTTCCGCCGACCAGTAGAGGTAACTGTCGCGGACCGCCGGCGGCGGCGCGCCGCCCGCCGAGAGAAATGCCGAGAGCTCGGCCTGCAGCGCCCCCAGGTACGGGTGGCTCTTCAACAGCGTTTCGAACACCGCGGCCGGCGGCACGTCATGGCGCCCGTCATCAGGCATGGGCAGCGCGCCGAGCCCGCCCCGCTGATATCGCTGCACCCGCTCGGCGAGCAGCTGCTGCAGGAGCGGAGGGACACGCGCCCGCCAGGGGCCACCCTTCCCCGAGATTTCTGCCCGGAGCGCGGCGATCTCGCTCGTGGTGAGCTTGACCCCGCAATCCCCCGGACGGCATTGGCGGATGTCCTTCAGATCTTCGTCGTCGACGGGCAGTCCTTCGAAGTCGCGCGCCGTCGCCGGCGTGCCGATCACGCCCACGGCGCGGACGATGCCGCCAGTCTTGAATTGACGGATGTCGCGCGTCAGCGTGACCAGTTGGGCCGGCGTCGCGGTCGTGGCGATGATCGAGAGCAGGCCCACGTCATTGCCCTTGCTGGGCAGCTCGCGGACCACCACGTGACCGCGCGCCAACGCCACGCGGTCCGACGCGCTCACCGTGACAGCGCTGGAGAAGAAGGCGAACGGATCGGCGGCTCGCTGTGGCTCGGCGGTCCGCCCGGTTGCCGGCATGACCACGCGGAGCACGTTGAGCAGGAGGAGCCCGAGGACCGGTATGGCAAGGGGAACGCGCATCGCACTTCGACTTTCTGACTACGCTGGTGGGGCTGGTCGGGGTCGAACCGACACTTCCTTCCGGAAACGGGCTCCTAAGACCCGCGCGTCTGCCAATTCCGCCACAGCCCCGTTATTTTGCGATCACCTCACGCCGCGCGCGGACCGTGGCGCCGCGCGCGTTCGCCTTGACCTGCACGATCAGCTTCTTCCCATCCTAAATCTTCCGGCGTGGGTTCGACGCCGAGCAGGTAATACGCCATCGTCTCACGTAACACGCGGCTGAAGGCAATGTCGCCGGTGCCGGCGTTCACGCCGAGGTATACGAAAAAGGATTAGAAGTTCAACCAGCGGCTGAACTTCACGAGGAACACGTTGGTCGCCGGCGTCGCGAACAGATCGCCCAGGTTCCGCCCGAACTGGAAGCGGCCGTCGTTGATGACGTCCTCCCGCCCCTGTTGCCAGACAACGAAGAGCGCCGAGCCCGGGCGGTATTCCCACCGCAGCACGTTGGTGGAGCGAAACGACCGGTAGTTGAAGTCGGGATTCGACGCATAGGCGTACGGCGCGTACCGATCTTCGTACGCCGCCGCGCGGCCGTTCTTCAGTTCCTTGAAGTGTGAGTACGCGCCGGAGGAGACGAACGGCGCGGCATAGATCTCGAGCGTGAGCGTCGGCCGGATCGTGTAGTTCACGCGCGCCGTCAGGCTGACCGTGGTCTGGTCGAGACGGCCGAAGACGTAGTGCGTGGCCGCGCCGATCGTCTGGTTCTCGACCCACTGCGAGTCGCTCTGGCCCTTGTTGTAACCGAGCGACGCGCTGACCACGACGCCGGACCGCGGTCGCCACGAGACGTTCGGGCTGAGGTTGAAATTCGACGATCCCTTGCCGTCGCTGAAGCCCGACACCGACAGATTGCCGATCACGGGTTTGCGCTCGTCGGTGCTGAGATACGCCCAGCCGTTGCGGTTGCCGTTGACGTAACCGCCCGGCCCGCCGCGCGTCAGCCGATCGGCGAAGCCACGGACCTGGATGTTGTACCCGCCGCCGATACTCCAGTTGGACACGAGCGTGGTGTGCGCGTTGATGTTGCCGCCCCCGAACCGCAGGTCGCCGTCGTAGTTCCACCCGGCCCACTGATTGAAGTTGATGTTGATGCTTCGACGCCACTTGTTCGGTTTGTCACTGCGGAGCTGGAACCAGTTGCTCTCCGAGATCTCATCCGCGCGTGACAGGAACCCCAGATCGTTGATGTCGAAGCCGGGGGACTTGTAGCCGACGTTGGAGTTGAACCGCGTATGCTGACCCGCGATCTTGCTCACCGACAGCGAGCCCGAGTGACCGCCGAGCGACGTGCGAGTGGGGTCGTAGCTGAACGATGTGGCATCGGGCCGCTGGTAGCTGTGCACCGTGCTGAGCTGGACGTTCGAGATCGCGTCGGCCGTGCCGTCGATCGCGCTGCCGGCCCAGTAGCCGCCCACGCTGTACGCCTTGCCGAGACGGATGTCGAAGTCGGCGCCGCCCGTATACGCGTTCTTCGGCAGAAACTTCAGCTCGTCGCTGAGCCGGCGATTGGTGCTCGTGAGCATGAATCCGAGGCGCGATTGATTGGCGAACTCGCGGCTGGCCCGAACCACCGAATACGACGTCGCCGGCTCGACCGGCGTTCTTGACGACAGGCCGCCCGAGCTGATCGTGGCGTCCTCGCGGCTGGTGACGGCGTTGAGCGCGCCCACCGAGAACTTGCCGATGCGCCCGGTCAGCTTGCCGGCGCCGTAGATCGTCGTGTTCGACGGCGCAGTCGAGAAGCCCCCGTCGGGCGGCGTCACCGACCGGTGCGGCGCGCGCCCGATACGGCGCGAGTACAGCAGGCCCGTGCACTGGCCGTCGTTGCAGTCGATGTCGAACGAGAACGTACCGGAGCCCTCGACGAAGAACGGGCGCTTCTCGGGAAAGAACGTTTCGAACCCGCTGAGGTTGACCACCGCCGGATCGGCTTCCACCTGGCCGAAATCCGGATTGATCGTGCCCGTGAAGATCAAGCCCGGGGCCACGGCGTATTTCATGTCGAGCCCGATCGTTCCGGTCGGGTCCGGTGACTTCGACAACGGGTTGCCCTGATCCACCGGCTGCGTGGTCAGCTGGGTCAGCGCGTAGGGCGTGACCTCCAGCTTCTTGAGCGGGTGCGCGAACGACAGGCCCGTGATCTCGCCGAAGGACGACACGAACCCGCTGGCGCTGCGCGGCAGCAGCGGCCAGGTCGAGGTCTCGTTGGTGCGCGCCAGGATGCGGCTCAGCGCAAATCCAAACGTGGAGGCGTTGGCCGGATTGAAGCGCAGCTGCGAGAAGGGAATGCGGAACTCCGCGCGCCAGCCGCTCGCGGTGCGCGTGACGGTGGCGTCCCACACGGCGTCCCAGCTCATGTCGTTGTTCGAATCGTTGAACCAGTACCGGTCGTACTTCACGCCGGCAGGGTTCACGCCAAACTCGTACGCGGTGCGCCGGTCGTGGAACGAGTCGATGTACACCGACAGCCAGTCCGACGATGAGAGCGTGTCGCGGCGGGTGAGCTGCCCCACAATCTTCGACGGCTCCGGATCGGTAGCGGCGATGGAGATGTACAGGTTCGCCGCGTCGAACAGCACGCGCGCTTCGGTCTTGAACGTCGGCGCGGCGCCTTCCGACGGACTGCGCTCGACAAATCCTGTGACCAGCGGTGCCCGGGACCAGGCTTCGTCGGAAGGCTGTCCATCGACGAGGAGGGCCGTCGCGCCGGTCGGCCCCGGCAGCGGCGTGGCGACAATCGTTCGCGACGCGCCGACCGGGTCGCCCGCTCGCCCCGCGGCCACCAGTTCGCTTCCGGACAGTATGGCGAGTCCCGCCACGGTACCGATCAATGTCTTGAGAAAGGGCACGACTCGTTTGACGCAAGAAGCGGTCCAGACGTTGGCTTCATGTAAAGTTCCCGCATGCGTGCGATGTCGACTCGTGCCGTGGCGTTCGTGATGGCCGTTCCGGTTCTGGTGGTTGCGATCGTGGGATTCGGCGTGCCGATTTCTGGACAGACGACGGCGCCGATCCTGTCATTCGCCGAGCCGGGCATTTCGCCGGACGGTCGCGAGATCGCGTTTGTGTCCGGCGGCGACATCTGGAGCGTGCCCGCATCCGGCGGTGAGGCGCGGCTGCTCGTGGCGCACGACGCCTACGAATCGCGCCCGCTGTTCTCCCCGGATGGGCGGTTCCTGGCCTTCGACTCCACGCGCACCGGTGGCGGCGACATCTACGTTCTGTCGCTCGCGACCGGCACGGTGCGCCGGTTGACCGCCGACGACGGGCTGGAGCAGCTGGAGGCGTGGTCGCGGGACGGCCGATGGATCTACTTCTCGTCCGCAAGCCACGACATTTCCGGCATGAACGACATCTTCCGCGTGTCCGTGGATGGCGGCACGCCGATGGCGGTCAGCGCCGATCGCTACGTCAACGAGTTCGGCGCCGCGCCGTCGCCCGACGGCTCGCGGCTGGCGTTTGTCGCGCGCGGCAACGCCTCGGCGCAATGGTGGCGGCGCGCGGGCAGTCACTTGGATCAGAGCGAGATATGGGTGATGGCGGGTTCGGGGGGTTCGGGAGGTTCGGAAGGTTCGGGGGGTTCGTATGCCCGGTTGACGCGGCGCGACAGCCGCAGTCTCTGGCCGATGTGGAGCGGCGACGGGCGCAGTCTTTTCTACGTGAGCGATCGTGGCGGCGTGGAGAATCTGTGGACGCGGCCGGCGGCCGCGGGCGGGGCGGACCGCGCGGTGACCCGGTTCACGGATGGCCGCGTGCTGTGGCCGTCGATCACGACCGACGGCAGGACGATCGCGTTCGAGCGCAATTTCGGGATCTGGATCGCCGACACCGGCAACGGACAGACGCGCGAAGTGAAGGTCAGGCGCCGCGGCGCGCCCACAACGCCGGTGCCCGAGCGGGTGCGCCAGACCAGCCCGTTCGAAGACCTCGCGTTGTCTCCCGACGGCAGGAAGGTGGCGTTCGTCGCGCGCGGCGACGTGTTCGCCGCGTCGGCCGCCGACGGCGGCGACGCGATGCGCATCACGAACACCGCGGCGATCGAGTCGCAGCCCGTCTGGTCCGCCGACAGCCGCTCGCTGGCGTATGTCTCGGCGCGCAACAACGCGCAGCACATCTATCTTTACGATGTGGCCGCCGGCACAGAGACCGCGCTCACGAGCGGCGCGGCGGTGGACCTGTCGCCGGCGTTTTCGCCGGATGGAAAGTCGTTGCTGTACTTGCGCGACCGCCGCGATCTGCGCGTCATCGACCTCGCGTCGAAGTCGGACGTGTCGGTGGCGACCGGCGCGTTCGGGGATGCGATCGATCGCCCGCAGCCGAGGTGGTCGCCCGACGGCCGCTGGATCGCGCTCTTTACGGTGGGGGACAAGCAGTTCACGAACGTTTCGCTCGCGCCCGTGGCCGCGGATGCCACGCCGCACGTGACGCAGCCCGTCAGCTTTCTGGCGAACGTCTACGCGAACACCAT
>JAKALV010000367.1 GCA_021824055.1 Acidobacteriota bacterium | reverse complement strand
CGGCCGACGCGAGCACACAGAGACTCAAGACCCAGGTCAGACGTCGCGCCATCGGGAACCCTCCGAGTGGGGGGATTCTATCTCTCCCAAGACAGTTGGGCAGTTGGGCAGTGAGGCAGTGAGGCAGTGAGGCAGTGAGGCAGTTGATTGCCCCATTGCCCCACTGCCCCATTGCCCCACTGCCCCATTGCCCCACTAATATCTGTCTGTGCCTTTGTCTGTTCGTCTGGACGTCTTCCTCGATGTCGCCTGCCTGTTCAAGACCCGCTCGGAAGCGCAGCGGGCCTGCAAGGCCGGCAAGATTGACGTCAACGGCCAGCGCGGCGTGAAGCCCCAGAAGGACATCAAGCCGGGCGACGTCATCGAGATCTCGCGGCCGCTCGGCAAGCGGCAGCGGCTCATCGTGCAGAACGTGGCCGAGACGCACATCCCCAAGGCCGAGGCCCGCAAGCTCTACGAGGACGTGACGCCGCCGCCCAGCCCGGCCGAGCAGCAGATGCTCGACCTGATGCGGCTGGCCGGGCCGAAGCGGCGCCACCCGTCGCTCGGTTCGCCCGACCGCGACGAGCGGCGGCGGCTCCGGCGCGAGAAGGAATCCGGTATATAATTTTGAGTTTGCGGCTCCCGGTTTTGAGCCCAGAGTGAGGACTTTCGAGTGGCTACCAGACACGCGTCCGCGGTGAAAGCTCACCGCCAGACTCTCAAGCGCACCGAGCACAACCGCGAACTGCGGTCCAAGCTGCGCACCGGCCTCAAGTCCATCCGCGCGGCGATCGACGCCGGCGATGTGGCCAAAGCCAAGGCGGCGCTCAGCGCCACCTTCTCGCTGATCGACAAGATGGCGGGTAAGGGCATCATCCATCACAACGCCGCGGGACGGTACAAGTCCCGGCTGGCGAAGCGCACCAGCAAGTAGCATCATCCGCATATTGCGCCGCGACGCCGGCTTCCGCCGACTTCGCGGCGCGTGCCGACGGGAGGGACGGCTGTGGTGCAGCGGATCGCAGTTTTATCCGCTCATCGCGGTCGATGCCCGCCAGCAGACTGCACCTTACCGCCACGCCCCGCGGCTGAGCGCCTTTCCCGTCAGCTCGACGACCAGCCGCTCGAGCAGCACGCGCTCGCTGCCGCCGGAACTCTTGAGGGCCAGATCCGTGCGCAGCAGCGCATCGAGGGCCGGCTTCACCCGGTCGGGCTCGCCGTCGGCCAGTCGTGACGAGACCCACCAGCGCAATTGCCCCACGATGCCGTGCGGCGAATCGCCACGTTCAAGCCGTTGGGCCAGCGCGCGCAGGGCCCGCCCGGCATCGCCGTCGCCGATCGCGTTGATCACCGCCCAGTCATCCACGAACGCGTGCTCGCCCACCACTTCACGCACATCGTCCAGCGTGATGGCGTGCTTGCCCTGACTGTAGAGCAGCAGGCGCTCGATGGCGCCGCGCAGCTGGGTGATGTCGAGCCCCGTGCGATCCAGCAGGAGCTGCATCGCCGCCGGGTCGATCGTGCGGTCAAGCTGGTCGAGTTCCTTCTGCACCTGAGCCCGCGCGGTCGCCACGGCTTCCCGCCGATCGGCGGCCGTCCGTGTCTCGAGGCCGCCGCACTCCACGCATTGCGCCACCTCCTTCAGCTTCTTGGTTGTGCGGCGCGTCCCGTCGACGTCGGACGCCACGAACACCAGCGACGTGCCGTCGACGGGCGACCGCAGGTAGTCTTCGATGGGCGCGAGGTCCAGCGTTTCGCTGGAAGACGCCTCATCGGCGCCGCCATCCGCGACGTCTTCGCCGGCCTCACTGGCCTTGCCGCCGCGCTTCGGCTTGAAGAGACGCTCGGACCTGAGAACGATCACCACCCGCGGACCACCCAGCATCGAGGGCGTGCGCGCGGAGGCGATGATGTCCACCGGCGCGCCGCCGGCCTCGCCCGCATACACGCGATCGACCGAAAAGGCGCGGTCGGCCTCCGGGATCGTGGCTTCGATGCCGTCCACAAGTTGCCCGATGAGCTTGGTGTCCTCGCCGACGATCAAATAGATCGGCGCGAGCTTTCCCGATTTGTAGTGCTTGCGAAGCGCGTCTACCGAAAGAGCCGGCACGGCGGGCTCAGAAATTCTCGAGGATCGACGTCACGACCGACCGCGCGAAGTTCTGCGCCAGCCGCGTGAGCGCGGTCGTGTCCTGACCGAAGAAGGCATTGGTATCGGCAACGGACGTGCCCGACGACACCGGGTATTCCTCGCGGAACTGCATGGATGGGTTGGACCACAGCACCTTGTTGGTGTGGGTGTCGCGAAACTCCACATTGGCCACGACCGTGACCGCGTACCGTGTGGCCAGCTGGCTGGCGTTGGTGACGACCGGCGTCAATGTCATCGCCGTGATCGTCCCCGTGATGATGGCGTCCCCGGTGGCCTCGGGCATCACGCGGTACTTGCCGCCGCGTCCCGCCAGTTCCTGCCGGACCTGCGCGGTCACGATCTGGTCCAGATTCACCGTGGTCGTGCTGTTCGTGAACTGCGGCACGCCGATCGTCTTGATGTAGTCGGGGAGGAACGAACCGCGGCCGGCCAGCGCATACCCGCAGGCGGAGAAAGACAAGGCAAAAGGCAGAAGGCAAAAGGCAAGAGTAAGGAGCCTGCTGACGCGTGTCATCTTTCCTCTCATTTCACCACAACACTGACCAGCTTGCCGCCGGCGACGATGACCTTCACGATCTGCTTGCCGGCGAGGTGCGGCACGAGCGACGGCGCGGCCAGCGCGGCCTGCCGAATCGCATCCTCCGACGCCCCGGCGGCCACCGTCACGCGCCCGCGCAGCTTGCCGTTGACCTGCACGGGGATCTCGATCTCCTCCTCCTTCGCGGCGTCCTCGTCGACCCGCGGCCAGCCCGCCGCCACCAGGCCGTCGGCGTAGCCGAACCGCTGCCACAGCTCTTCGCACATATGCGGCGCGAACGGCGACAGCATCAGCACGAGCGACTCGACCGCTTCGCGCAGCACGGCCGCGGTCTCGCGTCGATCGGTCACTGGCGCCGACGGCGCGGGATCATCGTCCCGGCCGGTCGGCCGGATGCCCTTGGCGTCGCAGAACGCGTAGAGATCGTTGACGAGTTCCATCAGCGCCGACACCGCGGTGTTGAGGTGCACGCGCGGGTCAATGTCCCCGGTCACGCGTCGAATGGTCACGTGCGTCCGGCGCCGCAGCGCCCGCTCGGCGTCGTCGAGCGTCAGATCGCCCAGATTGAAGGCATGC
>JAKALV010000366.1 GCA_021824055.1 Acidobacteriota bacterium | reverse complement strand
GCCCGCGCCGGCCGACGCCGTGACCTTCGCGGACGGCGTCATCGTGACGCGCGATCGCGACGAAACGCGGGCGTTCTCGGCGCGGTGCACGCACCTCGGCTGCGCGATTGATCGGTCGGCGGGCAATCTGCTCGTGTGCCCGTGCCACGGATCGCGTTTCCACCTCGACGGCACCGTGGCCGCCGGACCGGCCGCGCGCCCCCTGGCGCCGCTCGCGCACGAGACCGACACGACGACAGGCGACCTCATCGTCCATGCGACCTGACCGGCTCGTCTGGCGATCGGCGGCGCGCGTGAACGGCCGGCCGACGTACGGCGACCTGGCGTTCGCGTCGTTCCTCATCACCGTTGTTTCGGGCATCCTGCTGGCTGTTCCCTACGACGTCCGGCACGCGTACGAATCGGTGGCGTTGCTCACACTGGTCAACCCCAGCGCCAACTACCTCCGCAACATCCATTACTGGAGCGCGCAACTCGTCCTGATCCTGACGGTGATCCACATCTGGGACCACCTCCGCCAGTCGTCCGAACGGCGGGTGCCGCCGGGCGTGTGGGCGCGGCTGACGCTCTCGATCCCGCTCGTCGCGTTCGTGATGGTGTCCGGTTTCATGTTGAAGGGCGACGGTGACGGCGTGCAGGCGTGGCGGATCATCTCCACGGCGACGGCGTCGCTGCCCGTGATCGGCCGCGCGTTGTCGGCGCTCCTGTTCGGCACGGGATCGGATCCGCAGGTGCTCTACATCCACCATGTCGCCACCGCGTCGATCTTCCTGTGGCTGCTCGTGGCGGAACACGCGCGCGCGGTGTGGCCGAGGCCGGTGGTGACGCTGATCACCTTTGCGCCGGTGGCGCTTGTCGCGCTGGTCCTGTCGCCGGGTCTCCACGACGGCTTGAATCCCATCATGAAGGGGCCGTGGTACTTCCTCGGGCTGCAGGAAGCGTTGCACTGGCTCAGCCATCCGGTCTGGACGATCGCGGTCGGCGGCGTGCTGTGGCTCGCTTTGCTGGCGCTGCGCTGGACCTCGCCGCGCGTGTCGCGCGGCCTCAGGATCACGCTTGCGACCGCGCTGGTCGCGTACCTGATCCTCACGGGCGTGGGGTATTTCTTTCGCGGCGCGAACTGGTCGCTCGTCGGTCCGAGTCTGTCCGGCGGCAGCGGTCTTCAGCTGGCGCGTCCCAATACGCTGTTCGGTGCTCCGCTCAGCGCGGCCGAAACGCGCGCGATTCCTACGGTGCTCGGGCGGCCCGAGGGCTGCCTGGTCTGTCACGCCGGCGTGACGGGCTTGTCCTCGGCGCACGATCCGGCGGCCATCGGTTGCGCGTCGTGCCACACCGGCAACCCGTTCACGCTCGACAGGACGGCCGCCCATCGGGGGATGGTGCTGATTCCGGGCAACCTCGCCGATGCCGCGCGCACGTGCGGCACCACGCAGTGCCACCCCGCCGTGATCGATCGCGTCGACCGGTCGCTCATGACCTCGATGGCGGGCGTCATCAGCGTGGACCGCGCGGTGTTCGGTGAGGCCGCGCGCGGTGGTCCGCCGCCGCGGGTCGACGCGCTGGGCCACTCACCGGCCGATACGCACCTGCGCCAATTGTGCGCGTCGTGTCATCTCGGCGCGGCCAAGACGTCGTGGGGTCCGGTGGGCGAGGATTCACGCGGCGGCGGCTGCAACGCGTGCCATCTCAACTACGGCGCGGGCGCGCGGCTGGCGCTCCAGCGCTACGAACAGTCCGCCGGTCGCGCCAACCGGCAGGCGCCGCTCGAGCATCCGAGTCTCTCGCTCAACATCGGCCGCGATCATTGTTTCGGATGTCACAGCCGCTCGGGCCGCATCTCGACGAACTACGAGGGCTGGATGGAGACCCAGCGCGCGGCGCCGGACCCGCGCGCGCCCGATCGCTATCGCACGCTCGCGGACGGCCGCGTGTTCACGAAGGCCGAGGCGGACGTTCACTACACGCAGAAGCTCGAGTGCGTGGACTGCCACACCCCGCGCGAGGTTATGGGCGACGGCGTCACCTACACGCGCAAGAGCGAACAGGTGGAGGTGGCGTGCGAGGATTGCCACTTCGGGACCTCCGCTGCCACCATTCCAACGTCGCGGCTCGACGCGGAATCGCTGCGCATTCTCGCGCTGCGCAAGCAGCCGGTTGAGGGCCGCGCGTTCCTGACGGCACGCGCCACGGGCCAGCCGCTGGTGAACGCGTTTCTCGACGCCAACGGCCGGCCGTCGATGTACCTGAAGCTCACGGGCGAGGTGCTCGCGATGAAGCGCCCCGCCGCCGTCTGTCTTGAAGGCGGCAGCCACGCGCGCCTCTCGTGCAGCGCCTGTCACACAGCGTGGGCGCCTCGTTGCTCGACCTGTCACACCGCCTTCGATCCGCGCGGCACGGGCGTCGACCAGCTCACCGGCGCCGGGACGAAGGGCGACTGGGTCGAGACCGCCGGTGATTTCCGCGCGGATCCGCCGACGCTGGGCATCCGCCTCACCTCCCGTGGCGGCGGCGCTCCGAACGGCGTCGTGGACACGTTCGTGCCGGGCATGATCATGAATCTCACGGGCGCGGGGAGTTCGCCCATCTTCCGCCGGCTCTATGCCCGCGCGTTCTCTCACACCATCACGCGGACGGGACGTTCCTGCGAGTCGTGTCACAACGATCCGGCGGCGCTCGGGTACGGCCGCGGCGTGCTGACCTATGCGCGCGCGGGCGACCATGGGCGCTGGACATTCACCGCGGCGATGGCGCCGAGCATTCAGGACGGCCTGCCGGCCGATGCCTGGATCCCGTTCCTTGGCACCCGCACGGGCACCGTCTCCACGCGCGACGATGTGCGGCCGTTCAGCGTGGACGAGCAGAAGGCGATCCTCACGACGGGCGCGTGCCTTACGTGTCACGCCGGACGCTCACGCGTGATGCAGGACGCGATCGCGAACTGGCCGAAGACGCTGGCGCGGGTGACCCGCAAGTGTCTGCTGCCGAAGTGGGACTGAGACCGCACGGGACACGGTCACTCGCTCAGCGCTTCTCTATCGTGTCCGCCGCCGGCTTGGCCAGAAACGCTGCGATCACGTCGCGCTGCGCCTCGGCGTCCGCTTCGCCGATCTCGATCAGCCGCCGCAGGTAGTCCTCCTGAAAGAGGACGAGGCTGAGGATGTCCGGGCTGGCCGTCTTGCGCGTGCCGAGTCCGCGCGTGAGGTACCGGAACAACCGCGGCAGGCGCGGCTCGAATTCGGCGGCGAGCTTG
>JAKALV010000365.1 GCA_021824055.1 Acidobacteriota bacterium | reverse complement strand
GTGTGGTGTTCTTGCCTCGCGTGGGAAGGCTGTACGGCGGCACCCTGGCGTGGGCAAGCCGGACGAAAGAATCAGGTCAGTAGAGGTCCGAGGTGGTGGGTCAAGGAGCTTTGTTGTGCCGTGACGTCGGCGCGCAAGCGGTGGCACACCGTCGGTCCCCAGGCGATCGGCGGAGCGAACAAGCGCGAGCCGCGAGCGCCAGCTATCATGTCCACCGGCGCTGAACTCTACGGAACCAGGGGGGAGCTTCGATGCGGGTCCTGATCACTGGTGTTGACGGTTACCTTGGCTGGTCGTTAGCGTTGCACCTGTCCGCACGGGGGCACGAGGTCGCCGGCATCGACAACTACTCGCGGCGGGCGTGGGTGGGTGAGATGGGATCGCAATCCGCGATCCCCATCGCCAGCATGGCCGACCGGCTCATCGCTTTTCACGAGAGGTTCGGGAAGAACCTGCGCTTCTTCAAGGGCGACCTGACCGATCCGGGTTTCGTCCTCAACGCCTACCGGTCCTTTCGCCCGGAAGCGATCGTCTACCTCGGCGAGATGCCGTCGGCTCCGTACAGCATGGTGGACGTGCAGCACGCCGTGTTCACCCAGACCAACAACCTGGTGGGCACTCTGGTCACGCTGCACGCCATGCGCGACGTGGTCCCCGAGTGCCACCTCGTCAAGCTCGGCACGATGGGCGAGTACGGAACGCCGAACCTCGACATCCCCGAGGGTTTCTTCGAGATCGAATATCGCGGGCGCACAGACCGCCTGATGTTCCCCCGCAAGGCGGGGAGCTGGTACCACGAATCCAAGGTGCACGACTCCCACAACGTGGAGATGGCCTGTCGGATCTGGGGTCTTTGCTCGACCGACATCATGCAGGGGGTCGTCTACGGCACTCGCATCGAAGCGATGGGCGAGGACCCGCGGCTGGTCACCCGCTACGACTTCGACCAGTGCTTCGGTACGGCGATCAACCGATTCTGCGCTCAGGCGGTGATCGGGCTGCCGCTGACGCCTTTCGGCAAGGGTCACCAGCGGCGGGGCTTCTTGCCACTACGCGACTCGATGCAGTGCCTGACGATCGCCATCGAGCATCCGCCGCAGCGTGCCGAGTACCGGGTCTTCAACCAGTTCGAGGAGGTCTACGACATCACGCAGCTCGCCGAGCGGGTGCAGAAGGTAGGCAACCAAATGGGCCTCGGGGTGACGATCCGTGCCATCGAGAACCCGCGTGCGGAGGCGGAGGAACACTACTACAACCCCGACCATCGCCATCTCTTGGACCTCGGCTATCAGCCCACGCACGACATGGAAGCCGAACTGGAGATAATGCTGCGCGACCTCGTGCCGCACCGCGAGCGAATCGAATCGCGCAAGGAGGCGCAATTTCCCGACATTCGCTGGGACGGCTCGCGCCGGCGCTCTGAGTACCTGCCACCGAGCGAGCCTGCGGAAAGATCATGAGCACTCTGCGCTGGCTCGGCGCGGTCGCGGGCGCACTCGGGCTGGTCGCAGTCTTCCTCCTCTTCCGGCGCGCCAGGGTGCGGCGCCTCGACTTTGTCTTTGGTTTCCTCTTCAGCCTCGCGTTGCTGGCCGTCTCCGTCGACCCAGATACCGTGGACATGCTGCGCGACATGCTCGCCCTCGAGCGCACCCAGTTCAGCCGGCTGATCGCCATCCTCATCGTGTCGAGCGCGCTGCTGTGGGTGCTGCTGCTCTACACCCGCGTGCGTTGGGCCGAGCATCGGGACCAGTTCGACCGACTGGTGCGGCGCCTCGGCGTGGCGGAGTTCGGGCGCGCCTACCCGCAGGTGACGGCGCTGCCGCCGGTGCTGGTGGTTCTCCCGGCCCACGACGAAGCGGACAACGTCGGCGCGGTGCTCGCCGCGATGCCCAAACGGGTA
Source organism: Acidobacteriota bacterium (assembly GCA_021824055.1). GTDB lineage: Bacteria > Acidobacteriota > Vicinamibacteria > Vicinamibacterales > SCN-69-37 > SCUN01. The sequence goes on along the minus strand of JAKALV010000365.1, from coordinate 1,366 downwards.
TGCGACCGCGACGTGGCGGCGCTCGTTGTGGACGACGGCAGCCGCGACGCGACCGCGGCCGCCGCCCGCGGGGCCGGCGCGCTTGCGGTGACGACGCTCAAACGTGGCGGTGGCGCGGCGCTGCGCCTCGGTTTCGACATCGCGCAGGCGCACGGCGCCGAGATCGTGGTCACCATGGACGCCGACGGCCAGCACCTCCCCGAGGAGCTGGAAGAGGTGGTGCGGCCGGTGGCAGAGGGCAAGCTCGACGTCGTGATCGGCTCACGCATCCTCGGCCGGCGCGAGAAGGACAGTCGTCTTCGGCTCACCGGCATCCACGTCTTCAACGCGATCATCCAGTCGCTGGCCGGGGTGAGGGTGAGCGATTGCTCGAGTGGTTACCGGGCGCTGCGGGTCTCGACGCTCGAACGGCTGCTTCTGCGGCAGGACCAGTTCCATACCGCGGAGTTGATCATCGAAGCCGCCAGGCGTGGCCTGCGCATCGGCGAGGCGCCGATTACCGTGCGCCGGCGGCTTTCGGGCGCCAGCAAGAAGGGGCGAAACTGGCTGTACGGGGCCGCGTTCGCGCGCACGGTGCTGAAGACGTGGTGGCGTTGAGGGCCGGTTCCAGATATGGCCGCCTGCTGCGCAGGCTCGCGCCGAGGCTGCTCGGACCGGCGATCCTGGCGCTCCTTCTCGTCCGGGTGCCCGGAGCGCGAGCCCTCAATGCCGTTGCAGCCGCGCGCGTCCTGCCGTTCGTGGGTGCCCTCGCGCTGCTCTTGCCGCTGCTGATCGTGCGCACACACAGGTGGGCGATCCTGGTGCGCGCCCAGTCTTTGCACCTGAGCGCTGGTGAGGCTCTTGCGGTTTACGCCTTCTCGGTGTTCGCTGGGACGGCAACGCCTGGTCGGCTGGGCGAGTTCGTCAAGGTGGTCCATTTGCGGCAGCGCGGGCTCAGCTTCGGGAGGGCGTTCGCCACCGTTTTCCTCGACCGTTTCCTCGACGTCGTGATCCTGGTCGCCATGGCGGCGTGGGGCCTGGCCTGGTTTGCGGGGCTGCGCGCGCTTCCGGCCGTCGCGCTCGCGGTGGTCGCAACCGGCGCGACGATCCTCGTGCTCCGCGGACTCGCGAGCGGCGAGGGGAATGGACGCCTGCGGCGGATCGTGGAGCGAGTCATGCCTTGGCGTTTCGCGTCGGCCGCCGAGGCGGGCTTGCGGGATTTCGGTCGCGCCGTAGCCGCCCTCGCGCCGTCCGTCGTCGCGCTCGCGGTGGTAGAAAGCGTCGTCGGCTGGCTGCTCAACTGGTCGGCCCTGGCGTTGCTCGCCTCGGCGATCGGCATCCACGTGTCGTTTGCCTACCTGGCGGCGTCGGCGTCGGTCTGCGGCCT
>JAKALV010000364.1 GCA_021824055.1 Acidobacteriota bacterium | reverse complement strand
GCGGACATTCTTTCGACCGCGGTCAACTCGCACGGCGACACCAAGCATCCGCTGCTGCTGCCGGGCTCGGTGGAAGAGTGCTACGACATGGCGATCGCGTCGTTCGACCTGGCGGAACGGCTGCAGTCGATCGTGTATGTGATGAGCGACCTCGATCTCGGCATGAACATGTGGATGTCGGACACGTTCAAGTATCCCGCGAAGCCGCTCGATCGCGGCAAGGTGCTTGACGAAGCCAAGGTGCGCGAGCTCGGCGCGTCCTGGGGCCGGTACAAGGACGTGGACGGCGACGGGATTGCGTGGCGGTCGCTGCCGGACACGAAGGCGCCGGCCTACTTCACGCGCGGCTCCGGCCACAACGAGATGGCCGCGTACAGCGAACGGCCCGAGGACTACAAGAACAACCTCGACCGCCTGGCGCGTAAGTTCGAGACCGCCAAGTCCCTGGTGCCGCAGCCGGTCGTCGATATCGTCACCGGCGCCAAGGTGGGCATCATCGGGTACGGCTCGAGTGATTTCGCGATCCAGGAGTCGCGCGACCAGCTGCGCGAGGAACAGGGGCTGGCCACGTCGTACCTCCGGCTGCGGGCGTATCCGTTCACGGCCGAGCTGGACGACTTCATCCGCCGTCACGACCGCATTTACCTGGTGGAGCAGAACCGCGACGCGCAGATGCTCAGCCTCATCCTGATCGACGGCGATCGGACGCAATCCGCGAAGATCCGCAGCGTGCTGCACTACAGCGGCATGCCGATCGATGCACGGTCGGTTACGGACGGCATTTTGGCGAAGGAGCGCGCGTAGTCATGAGTGACGCACCAGCAACACCGGCGAAGAAGACCAACCGCATCGGCCTGGAACTGGCGCAGTATCGCGGCAGCAAGACCACGCTGTGCGCGGGCTGCGGCCACAACGCCATCACCGAACGCATCATCGACGCGTTCTACGAGATGGGCGTCGACGCCAAGAAGGTCATCAAGCTGTCGGGCATCGGCTGCTCGAGCAAGAGCCCGGCGTATTTCATGAACCAGGCGCACGGCTTCAACTCCGTGCACGGCCGCATGCCGTCGGTCGCCACCGGCGCGCTGCTCGCCAACAAGACGATGCTGGCGATCGGCGTCAGCGGCGACGGCGACACGGGCGCGATCGGCGCCGGCCAGTTCATGCACACGATGCGCCGCAATCTGCCGCTGATCTACATCGTGGAAGACAACGGCTGCTACGGCCTGACGAAGGGTCAGTTCTCGCCGACGGCCGACCAGGGCTCCAAGGCCAAGAACGGCGTCGTCAACGAACTGCCGCCGCTGGATCTGTGCGCGCTGGCGATCGAACTCGGCGCCACGTTCGTGGCGCGGTCGTTCTCGGGCGACAAGAAGCAGCTGCTGAGCGTGCTCAAGGCGGCGATCGCGCACAAGGGCACCGCGCTGATCGACGTGATCTCGCCGTGCGTCACCTTCAACGACCACGAGGGCTCCACCAAGAGCTACGCGTACGTGAAGGACCACGACGACATCCTGGGCGAAGTGACGTTCATCCCGTATTTCGAAGACCTCACGGTGGATTACGAGGCGGGCGGCACGACCGAGGTGAAGATGCACGACGGATCGCACCTCTACCTGCGCAAGATCGCCGAGGACTACAACCCGTCCGACAAGATGGCGGCGCTCAAACTCCTGCACGAGACGGCCATGCGCGGCGAGTTCGCGACGGGCGTGTTCTATGTCGAGCCGGACGCCGAAGACTTCCTCACCTCGCTCAACACCGTGGACACGCCGCTCGCGTTTCTGACGCAGGATCAAGTGCGGCCGCCCAAGGCGGTGCTCGATCAGCTCATGGAAGGGCTGAAGTAGAGCGGGCGTTGTGGTGTGAAAGACACCTCAGGCTTCGTGGAGTGAAAAGACACTTCAGGCGTTGTGGAGTGAAGGACACCTCAGGCGTTGTGGAGTGAAAAGACACTTCAGGCGTTGTGGAGTGAAGGACACCTCAGGCTTTGTGGAGTGAAAAGACACTGCAGGCTCTGCGCAGGCTTCGCCATGTCGGAACGCCACAAAGCCTGAGGTGATCCACCACAAAGCCTGAAGCGTCCTTTCGCTCCACAAAGCCTGCAGTGATGCTCCACAAAGCCTGCAGTAATGCCCCACACCGCCTGAACTGTCTTTTCCCTCCACCCGACCTGCACTAAGATTGTCGGAATATGTCCACCGAAAAGACCTTCGCTATCATCAAGCCGGATGCCGTCAAGGCGGGCAAGGCCGGCCAGATTCTCGCGCGCATCGAAGCGGCGGGGTTCACCGTGCGCGGCATGCGCCTCACGCATCTCAGCAAGCGCGAAGCCGAAGGCTTCTACGCGGTGCACCGCGAGCGGCCGTTCTTCGGCGAACTCACCACGTTCATGTCGTCGGGGCCGTGCGTGGTGATGTGCCTCGAGGCGCCTGACGCGATCAGAAAGTGGCGCGATACGATGGGCCCCACCGATCCCGCCAAGGCCGCGCCGGGCACGCTGCGCCGCGACTTCGGCACGTCGATCGGCAACAACGCGACGCACGGGTCGGACGCGCCCGAGACCGCGGCGTTTGAGCTGAGCTACTTCTTCCGCGGGATGGAGTTGTAGTTAAGGCAGAAGGCAAAAGGCAGAAGGCAGAAACAAAGCGAGAAGGCGGAAACAAAGCGAGAAGGCGGAAACAAGCGGGAAGTCAACGACCGAAGCCGGAAGGCGGAAACTTGGCGATTAAAGCAGATAAGTGGATCCGGCGGATGGCGCTGGAGCACCGGATGATCGAGCCCTTCGTCGATGAACAGGTCCGCGAGGGGGTCGTGTCGTATGGCTTGTCGTCGTACGGCTACGACATTCGCGTCGCCGATGAGTTCAAGGTCTTCACCAACGTCTACAACAGCCTGATCGACCCGAAACATTTTGACCCGCGCTCCTTCGTGGACATCAAGGCGGATCACTGCATCGTGCCGCCGAACTCGTTCGCGCTGGCGCGCACGATCGAGTACTTCCGCATTCCGCGCGACGTCCTCACGGTCTGCCTGGGCAAGTCCACGTACGCCCGCTGCGGCATCATCGTGAACGTGACCCCGTTCGAACCCGAGTGGGAAGGGTTTGTGACGCTCGAAATCTCGAACACCACGCCGCTGCCGGCCAAGGTCTACGCCAACGAGGGCATCGCGCAGGTGTTGTTCTTCCAGAGCGATGAACCGTGCGAACGCTCGTACAAGGACAAGAAGGGCAAGTACCAGGCCCAGCACGGCGTCACGCTGCCGAAGATCTGACTC
>JAKALV010000054.1 GCA_021824055.1 Acidobacteriota bacterium | reverse complement strand
CCGCTCGTGCGGCAGGTCGTCGAGCGCGATGGCGGCGCAGATGCGCTTCGTCTCCGCATCGACGGCGAGCTCGAACCGCGCGGCGAACTGGAGCGCGCGCAATACGCGCAGGCTGTCGTCGGCGAACGTGCGGGCATCGACGACGCGAAGCACCCGCGCGTCGAGATCGGCGCGGCCGTTGAACGGATCGATGATCTCGTTCGTCAGCGGGTCCCACGAGATCGCGTTGATGGTGAAGTCACGGCGCCGCGCGGCCTCGACAAACGACAGGGACGGGTCGCCATCGACGCGAAAGGCCTTGTGGCCGCGGCCGGTCTTCGACTCGCGGCGGGGCAGCGACACGTCCACGTCGGCGACTTTGTACACAGTGAAGCTCTCGCCGACGGTGTCGATCCGGCCGAACGGTTCGAGCAGCGCGCGCAGCGGATCGGCCGGCACGCCGAACACTTCGATATCGAGATCCTTCGCGTCCAGGCCCAGCAGCCGGTCGCGAACCCACCCGCCGACGACGAGCGCGCGGCCGCCCGCCGCGTCGACGGCCCGCGCGATCTCGAGCGCGAGCGGCGGCGCCGGCTCGAGATTCATGCGCGCGGCCCCGCGCTTGTGCTACGGCGCGCGTACCGCCGCACGAGCCGATCGGCGATCGACGGCGCCACCACGGCGAGCACGGCCAGCCACTTCGCGCGCGGGTACGGATACACCTCGGCGCGGGGCCGCCGGATGCAGGCCACGATGGCCTGCGCCACCGCCTCGGCCGCCTGTTTCGGCCCGTGTCCGTGGACGTCATGGCCGAAGTCGCGTTTGATCGCCGCGTGAAACTCCGTCGCGGTCGAGATCGGGTACACGACCGACGCGTGGATGTTCGTGCCGTGAAACTCCGCGCGCAGACTTTCGATGAGGCCGACTTGCGCGAACTTGGTCGCGGCATAGACGCTCGACCCTGGAATGCCGCGGCGGCCGACGACCGATGAGATCGCGATGAGGTGGCCCGACTGCTGCGCGCGAAACTCGGCGATCGCCGCATGCGCGGCGTGGAGCGTGCCCATCAGATTGACGTCGACCAGCCGCCGCATCACGTCGGGTGGCGTGTCCGCAAAGGCGTCGTGGTAGCCGATGCCGGCGTTGCAGATCATCACGTCGAGCCGGCCGAAGGCGCCGACCGCGCGCGCGACCAGCGCGCGCATGTCGGCGTCGCGGGTGACGTCGCCCGGAACGGCCAGCGCGCGGCCTCCCCGCGCCGTGATGCCGGCGACCACGTCATTCAGCAGATCCGCGCGGCGCGCGGCGAGCACGACCGTCGCGCCCTCCGCGGCCGCCTGTTCGGCCACCGCGCGGCCGATGCCGGACGACGCGCCCGTAATGGCGATGATTTTCTCGAGCGGTGGTGCCACCCTCGAGATGATAGACGCCTATTCCACCGGCATCCAGGCCCAGGCCCGGCCACCTTCGCCGGCGGCGAAGATCACATCGACCGCGCCGATGCGTTCGCCGTTGCTCGTGTAGTCGCCGAAGTCGAGCTTGTCGCCCTTGCTGCCGGTGATCGAGACGGTGGGAAACAGCGCCTGAAGTTCGGGCAGCGCCGCCTGAAGGCCGGCCGGTGTGTGCGGGTAGAACTGCAGCACGCGCGCAACTTCATATTTCACGGTCTTGTGCGTGGTGTCCGCCAGCTTGCCCGAATCGAAGCCCGGCATCGGGTCGACGGGCGCGCGCTGCGGCGCCGACGCGGTTTTCACGGCGCCGCCGGCCGGCCCGAGGCCGCCCATCAGTCCCGTCAGAAAACCGGCGAACTCGTCGGAGGAGAGGCGGCCGTCGCCGTCGCTGTCGAAGCGTTTCGTGATTCGGGCGGCCAAATCCTGCATGGAGGACGTGGACGAAATGGCGTTGGTCGTCGACATGGCAATACCTCGGCGGCCAAGGGAGCAAGATGTGTGCCGGTACGGGGCCAGGTGTCGCGGGCCGCGAGCCGGGCGATTGGCCCGCCGGCGCCGCCGGACGAGGCTCGTGCATGGCGGGCCACCGACAGGGCGTGTCGAAGGAGCGACGGCCCCGCATAGAATCATGAAGCTGTGGATCCCGCCATTTCGCTGCTCCGCGATCTGATCGCCGCCAATTCCGTGAACCCGTCGCTCGTGCCGGGCGCGCCGGGGGAAGCCGCGGCGGCCGAGGTGGCGCGCGCAGCGATGGCGGCGGCCGGCCTCGACGTCGTCGTTGAGGAGGTGCTGCCCGGACGGCCGAACGTGGTGGGCGTGCTCGAGGGCCGCGAGCCGGGGCCCGCGGTGATGTTGTGCGGGCACCTCGATACGGTGGGCGTGGAGGGCATGACGTCGCCGTTTACGCCGAGGCGTGAACCCGGCTCGCGCGGCGGCGATGCCGGGCGGCTCTACGGGCGGGGCGCGCAGGACATGAAGGGCGGCGTGGCCGCGATGATCGGCGCGGCGGCGATGCTGGCGCCCACCTGGACGCGCGGCCGGCTGATCGTCGCCGGCGTGATTGACGAAGAATACGAAAGCGCCGGCGCCGAAGCGCTCGTCAAGACATGGCGCGCCGACGCGGCCATCGTCACCGAGCCGACGGATCTACGTGTGGCGGTGGCGCACAAAGGATTCGCGTGGCTCGAGATCACGGTGCACGGCCGCGCGGCGCACGGCAGCCGTCCGGCCGAGGGCCGCGACGCGATCATGCAGATGGGGCGCGTGCTGCACCTGCTCGAGCATCGCGACACGATGCTGCAGGCACGGCCGCCGGCCGGGTTGCAGGGCGTGGCGTCCCTGCACGCGTCGATCATCACGGGCGGACGGGAGCTGAGCGTTTATCCCGATCGGTGCGTGTTGCAGATGGAGCGGCGCACCGTGAGCGGGGAAGAGGGCGAGATCCCGCTCATGGAAGTGCGCGCGATGCTGGCGGCGCTGACGTCCGTGATGCCGGATTTTCACGCCGAGGCGCGGTTGCTCACCACGCGCCCGCCGTACGCGCTCGATCCGTCGCACGCGCTGCCGCGCGCGCTCGCGGCCTCACTCGACCGCCGCCATCTCCCGCCGGCGCCGGTCGGCATGAGCTTCTGGACGGATGCGGCCATTCTCGCCGGGGCGGGGATTCCCTCCATCCTGTTCGGCCCGAGTGGCGCCGGACTGCACAGCGTGGAGGAGTACGTGGATGTGGACAGCGTGATGACCTGCAGGGACGTCCTGGCGGAGACGGTGACGAATCTTGTCAGGGCAGAGCGCGGGTTTACTTCTTCTCCGACGTGATTCCCCGGATGACGAATCCGATATTCGCCGGCCGCTCGCCGAGCCGTCGCATGAAGTACGGGAACCATTCGCGGCCGAACGGCACGTAGACGCGGAACGGGTGGCCGGCCGCCGCGAGCGAGGTCTGCAGGTCCCGCCGGATGCCGTACAACATCTGAAACTCGTACTTGTCCTTGCCGAGGCCGCTGGCTTCGGCGAAGGCCGTGGTCGCGCCGATCATCGCCTCGTCGTGCGTCGCGATGGCCGGGTAGATGCCCTCCTTCAGCAGGATCTTCATGAGGTGCACGAACTGCGCGTCCACCTCCGCCTTCTGCTGGAACGCCGCGTCGGCCGGCTCCTTGTAGGCGCCCTTCACCAGGCGCACGCGCGCGCCGAGCTTGTTCATCCGGTGGACGTCGGCTTCCGAGCGGCGCAGGTACGACTGCAGGACAATGCCGGCGTTCCGGTAGCCGATGTTCCAGAGCGTCTCGAAGATCTCGATCGTGCGCTCGGTGTACGGCGAGTTCTCCATGTCGACGCGCACGAAGAAATCACGCGCGGCCGCTTCGTCGAGAATGCGGCGCAGGTTGTCGACGCATGTCGCCCGGTCGATGTCGAGACCGAGCTGCGTCAGCTTCAGCGACACGTTGCGTTCCACGCCCGCGTCGGTGATCTTCCGCATCACGTCGAGATAGGCCAGCGTGGCCTCGCCGGCCGCGGCGGCCGACGACACGCTTTCGCCGAGCAGGTCGAGCGTGGTGTGCAGGCCCGCCTGTTCGACGACGCGCGCGGCGGCGAGGGCTTCGTCAATCGTCTCGCCGGCGATGAAGCGGCGCGCGAAGCTGTCGGCGCGGCGCATCCCGAACCGGGACGCGAGCGACTTGAGGCTGCCACTGCGGGCCAGCGTGGAAAACACGGTTTTGGAGAGACGGTCTAGCATCGGGGAAGGGCTCGCATCAGTGAATGGCTCGGCGCTGCGCCGGGACGAGGTGTTCGATCGTGCGCGCGTAATACTTCAGCACAATTCGATCCCGGACGCGCAAGTGTTGACGCGCGCCCACCAGCACGCCGCGTTCGATCAGCGCTTCGACGCCTTCGTCGACCGCCTGCCGCCCGCTCTTGACCCCGAGGTTCGCGTGCTGTTCGCGCATGGAGCCGAGCAGGTCGTCGATGCGCGGGGCCAGTTCGGCGCGCGTCATCTGCGGCCGCACGGTCGCCGCGACGAGTGCCGTCGGCAGGACTTTGTAGAGCAGCCCGATCTCGTGCTGAATCCGATGGGCCAGCGACACCAGGTCGCGCCGCGACTCCGGATCGTAGTCGATCAGGGGAATTTTGTGGCCGAATGTCGTGAAGGCGCGCGTGTGAAAGCCCACCGCGTGCCGGACCATTTCGGCGAACTCCTGGGCGAACGGGCGCGACTCGCGCTTGACCGATTGCCGCGCCAGGATCCGGTCCTCGAGCACGATGTCGTACGACACCGCCATCGGCACGATCGACAGGTGCGTGCGGTCGGCGTGCAGGGCCGCCTGCAGGAGCCCGGTCTTCGGTGATTTCAGCTCGCCGCTGTAGCTGCGGCCGCCCTCGGTGTAATAGAGCACGTCGCGCCGCGTCAGGATTTCCGCGACGTACGCGCGCAGCGTCATGAGGTACGCCGGGTCCTTGCTGTTGCGCCGGATGGGGATCGCGCCCGTGACGTGCCGGTTGATCAGGCCGAGGGCGCCGCCAAACATGTTGATGCCGGCCGCAACGAGCGGCGGCCGGATGCCGAGATCGTCGAGCCCGAGCGGTTCGACCAGGTAATCCAGGTGGCTCTTGTGGTTGGAGACGTAGACCGCGTGTCCGCCGGTGGTGGCTTCCCGCGCCAGCTCGATGTGCTCGTAGATGCGGTTCACCTTGCGCAGGATCGGATAGAGCGGATGCTGCAGCGCGCGGTAAAACCGGTAGCGCTGCGTGGTCTGTAGTTCCTGCAGATAGCCGACCACGCGCGCTTCCGCATCGGCATCCGATTCGCCGTGGGAGCCCTTCAGGTATTTCGCTACGTCGTCCCGCGCCAGTACGGCAGCGGCAATGTCGTCGCGGGTCACTGGGGGGAACTATACCAATGGAGGGTCCCAGGGTGCCAAGGTTCCAGGGTTCCAAGGTGCTGGGTGCCAGGGTGCCAAGGTGCTAGGGTGCTAGGGTGCCAGGGTGCGAGGTTTCACGGCCGGCGGTTCAGCGGGCGTCGGCTAATGCATCCATCAGCGCGGCGGCGAATTCGGTTGTCGTGGCCGTGCCGCCGAGATCCCGGGTGCGCGTCGTGCCGTCGAGCAGCACGCGCGCGAGCGCCGCCATGATGCGGTCGGCTGCCGTCACTTCGCCGATGTGACGGAGCATCATCACCGCCGACTGCAGCAGCGCCGTGGGGTTGGCCAGGTTCCGTCCCGCGATATCCGGCGCGCTGCCGTGCACCGCCTCAAAGACGGCGTAGTCGGTGCCGAAATTGGCGCCGGGCACCACGCCCAGTCCCCCAACCAGGCCCGCGCACAGGTCCGACACGATGTCCCCGTACAGATTCGGCAGCACCAGCACGTCAAACCGCTCGGGCACCATCACGGACTGCATGCACGCGGCGTCCACGATGCGTTCGTCGTACGCGATCTCGGGATACCGGCGGGCGACGGTGCGCGTGCAGTCAATGAACAGCCCGTCGCTGAGCTTCATGATGTTGGCTTTGTGGATCGCGGTGACCTTCTTGCGCCCGTACCGCCGCGCGTACGAGAAGGCAAACTCCGCGATGCGCAGGGAGGCCGCTTCCGTGATGATCTTCAAGCTTTCGACGACGCCCTTGACGACGACATGCTCGAGGCCGGCGTAGAGGTCCTCGGTGTTCTCGCGGACGATCACCAGGTCGACATTCTGGAAACGGCTGGACACGCCCGGCAGGTTGATCACCGGGCGAAGGTTCGCGTACAGATCGAGCGCCTGTCGCAGTCCGACATTCACGCTTGTGAAGCCCGCTCCAATCGGTGTCGTGACCGGCCCCTTGAGCGCGACCTTATTTCGCCGGACCGAATCGAGCAGTTCGGCCGGCAGTGTGTGGCCGGTCTTGTGAAACGCCGCGAGGCCCGCGTCCTGCCGGTCCCACGCGATCGCCACGCCGGCCGCCTCGATGATGCGAATCACCGCGTCGGAGACTTCGGGACCGATGCCGTCGCCGGAAATGAGCGTGAGCGTGCGGGTCATGGGAGCACTCTTGATGTTAGCCGATCAAGAGATCCACCACGGAGACGCGGAGAAGATCAAAGGCTGCTCTCGGTGACATGGCGGCGAAACGCGAGGGCCTGGCGGCCGCCTGCGGCGGCCGGCCGGAACAAGAATGGGTGGAAACGAGAGAGCTCGAGGAATGTTGAAGCTCTCTCGTTTCCACCCATTCTTGTCCCGGCTCGCCCGGCGAAGCCGGGCCACCAGGCGTGCTCGGCTCCGCGTCTCCGCGCCTCCGCGTGAGCCGGTCTGGTCTATTCACCGCGCGACACGCGTCGACAACTACACGCCGTCGCTGCCGAATCGGCCGATGATGAACCTCATTCAGGGCGGGATCAATCCGGCGCGCCGCCGCGAAGGCTTTCCCGCGATACCGCTCGAGCGCACCAGCGTCACCGGCATCAAGCACGTCACTGGTGTCGTGTCGATGGCGCGCGGCACGGGCGCCGACACGGCCACGTCCGATTTCTTTGTCCTGCTCGACGATCAGCCCTCACTGGATTTTGGCGGCCTCCGGTTTGATGACGGACAGGGCGGTGGCGCGTTCGGGCACGTCCTTTCCGGACTCGACGTCGTCAGAAAGATTCAGCAGCAGCCGGTGGACGGCCAGAATCTGGCGGCACCGGTGGCGATCTGGCGCGTGTGGCGCGTGGGGAATGTGTATGAAACGTCGAGCCGTGTGGATGTGCGCGGCCGTTGCTCTGACGGCGTGGGTGGCGATACCGCGCGCGCAGGTGCCGGCGCCGGTGCCCGCGCCGGCCGCGGCGCAGGCGTTTCGCTCGCTGCCCGACCGGTTGAGCGATGCGGAGTTCTGGTCGCTGCGCGACGTGCTCTCGGAACCGCCCGGAGAGTTTCGGTCCGAGAACCTCGTGTCGAACGAAACGATGTACCAGTGGCCGATTCCGCAGCTGGTGAAGGTCGTGTCCCCCGGCGCGGTGTACATGGGCGTGGCGCCCGACCAGAACTTCACCTATCTCGCGGCGCTCAAGCCGAGGATCGCGTTCATCGTCGACATCCGGCGCGGCAATGTGCTGCAGCATCTGCTCTACAAGGCGCTCTTTGAGTTGTCGGCCGACCGCGCGGAGTTTGCGGCGCGGCTGTTTTCGGTGCCCAAGCCGGCGGGTGTGACCGCGACGACCAGCGCGCGCGAACTGTTCGACGCGATCTACACCGAGAAGGCCGATCAGCAACTGTTCGAAGCGAACACCAGAACAGTGCTGGATCTGCTCGTCGACAGGCATGGCTACAAACTCACATCGAGCGACGAAGAGGGGCTGACCTGGATCTACAGCTGCTTCTTCAGGTTCGGGCCCGATCTGACGTATCAGGCGTGCGAAACGGCAGCCCGGCGGCCCGGATACGGCGGCCGCGGCGGGTTCTTCCGGTTGGGCGGTGGGTTTCGCAGCTTCGCCGACATGCAGACCCAGACCGACGCAGACGGCGTGAATCACGCCTATCTGGCCAACGACGCGAATTTCAAATGGATGAAAGACTTCGAAGCGAGGAACCTGCTCGTGCCGGTCACCGGAGACTTCATGGGGCCGAAGGCCATTCGCGCCGTGGGTGCGTGGGTGCGCCAGCACGGCGCGATTGTCGGCACGTTTTACACGTCCAACGTGGAGCAGTACTTGTTTCAGACGGCGAGGTGGGGCAACTTCTACAACAACGTCGCGACGCTGCCGGTCGACAACGGCAGCGTCTTCATCCGGTCGGTGCCCAACAGCCATGTCACGCCCGCGCAGCCCGGCGCGCGCGCGGCGTCAATGCTGTGTTCGATCAAGGAGTTGGTTGCGGCGTTTGACCAGGGCACGATCCACAGCTACTTCGATGTTGTCAGACTGTCACACCAGTAGCCTGCTCATTCCCTCGAGTCGAACCAGAACAGGACGAGCGCGCCGGCGAACGCCAGCGCCATGAGCCCGCTGGAGAAGCCGTGCAGCCGGCCGAACTCGCGCTTCACCGGGCTGTCGTCCGCGAGCGCGGCGATCGTGCCCGGCGTTGACGCACGGATCTGGTCGATCTTCGGCGCGATCACCAGCGCGGAGTAGCTTGTGGCCGCCAGCATCAACAGCAGCACGATGATCTGCAGTTTGAAGCGGCGCGGCCGCGGGCCGAGCGCCGCGCGCGCGCCGATCAGTCCCAGTTGCAGCGCGCCGGCGATCCACAGGATGTGCTGATAGCGCAGCAGGATGGCGCCGAACAGCTCACCGGCCATCGTGCGGCCGGCCACCGGATCGTGCGCCTGCAACACCGCGAAGACCGCCGGCGCCGCCACCCCGCCGAGCACGGCCAGCCCACCGATCCACACAGCTGACAACAGAAGCGACGCGAGTCTCACTGGATCCATCTTTTCACATACGGTCGGCTTTTGCCGTCTGCCTTTGTTAAACTGTCCGCGCTTTGACTCATCAGAATATTGCCGACGCTGCTCAGGACGTCCGCAACGCCGCGCTGATCGCCGCGTCGCCGTCGTTGGGCGCGCGCTTCGAATCGCGTGTGCTGCCGTTCACGTTGGACCCGGCCGCCGGACTCTTGTCACCCGCCGACGAGACGACGCTGGCCGCGCTCGAGAAGCGCGCGGCCGCGATTGCCATCAAAGCCGCCGCGTCGCTCGGGCGGGCAGGGGACACCGATCACCTCGGCGGCAGTCTCGACCTGATCCCTGCGTTGCTGATGACGCTGGCCAGCATCGATCACGACCGCCGCCATTACACGATCGAGCACGGGCACACGAGCATCGGCTACTACGGCGCGCTTGCGGCGCTGGGCTTTCTCGACGAAGCGCACGTGATCAGTGCGTTCCGGCGCAGTCTCGATATCGCCGGCCACGTATCGTGGGTGCCGGGCGGCACCGAGCTCAGCGCCGGACGCCTCGGCGTGATGGTGCCGGTCGCCACGGGACAGGCGCTCGGACTGCGCGCCAGCAAGGGCCTCAACGCGATGGTGATCTGCCACACGGGCGACGCGGGGTGGGTCTCGGGCCAGGCGCTGAACGGATTTCTCGCGGCCAGCCTGCACCATGCGCCGATCACGTTCGTGATGCATCGCAACGGCATCCAGCTGTCGGGAACGACGGCGCATGTGTTGAACCGGGATCCGCGGCCGATCGTGCGGAGCCTGGGCATCGAGATCCTCGAAGTGTCGTCGCTGCACGACCGTCGCGCGTTGTTTCAGGCCTACGCGGACGCGTTCCGCCTGGGCCGCGACGGCACGCCCAGCCTCATCTATCCGGTGGGCTACCGCTCGGCGCCGGGCAGGAAGGTCACGCTCGAGACGTTTGGCGAGCTGCACGGCATCGCCGGCGACGTGTCGAAGTTCGCCGCGGCGCACAACGTCGCGATGGACACCGAGATCTGGATCCCCGGCGTGCAGATGAGCTTTCGCGACGTGCCGTCGATGATCGAGTGCCTGTTCCTGGTCAACAACCTCGCCGGCGGCAAGGATCACCATGACGGCGGCATGAAGGGTCGGGACGAGGCGGCGGCGCTGGCGCACCCGATGCTGCAGTTGACGGCGGATGAAACCGCCGCGCTGGCGCGGCTTCGCTCGGCGGCGCCGCGCGTCGTGGTCACATCGGCCCGACCGGACAAGGGCACGCCGAATCTGGTGCTGAGCGACGCGGACGTGGGCGGCATCGCGCTGCCGGGCACCGACACGTGGGTGTCGCCGCGGGCCGGGTCCGAGGCGGCGTATGCCGCCGTCGCGAAGAAGTACTCCGGTCAAATGTTCGTCGTCTCGTGCGATCTCGATCCGTCGACCAAACTCGGCAAGGCGGTGGCGCTGTTGCCGGCCGGCCATCACTTCGAGATGAGCATCGAGGAGCAGGCGGCGACGCTCCTGACCGACGGCCTCGCGTTCACGGGCGCGGGCCCGCAGTTCAACGTCGTATCCACATTCGCCGCGTTCCTCGAAGGCATCGCGCGCGAAGGGTTTGAGATGTGGCGGTACCAGCGCAACCTGACGGGCCGCAACGAGGGGCTGAACGTGACGATGCACCTGTCGCACGTGGGCGCGTGCACCGGCCGCGATCATTTTTCCGGCTGGAGCCTCGACTGGATCAACCTCGCGCTCGGCTACATCCCGTACCTGCATCGCTTCTACGCGCCGTCGGACGCGCGCGCGGCCTTCGTTGCCGTGCGTGACGCCGCCGCCCACTACGGCGGCCACATCGTCGCCGTTCCGCGCGACAACGTGCCGGTGCTGACCCGTCAGGGATCGCAGGATCCGCTCTGGTCGGTGACGGATGCCTGGACGCCCGCGACGCCGTATCGCACGAACGCCGGCGCGACGGTCGCGATCCTCGCCGTCGGCGCGCCGTCGTATCTCGCCGGCGAGGCCAGCGAGCAGGCGATGGCGAAGGGCGTGCCGTCCGACGTGTACGTGATCAACGGCTTCCCGCTGGCCGATGACTTCATGGCCGGCATTGCCGGGCGCTACAAGACCGTGCTGACAATCGAAGACGGTTTGATCGGCACCGGCAGCGCCGGGCTGCGCGGGTTCGCGGCGTTTGCCGCCGGTCATCTCGGCGGCCGCGTGGCGCTCGAGCACTACGGCCTCGGCAATCCGCAGGTGGCGCCGTCCGAACATTTCATCGATGTCTGGAAGCATTTCGGCATGACGGCTGAAGCCCTGGCTGACGGGATTCTGCGGAACCGGTAGCACGTCGCGTCGTGCGTAGGTAGGGCCCAGCTTCAGCTCGGCCTGACCGGCGGAGCTGAAGCTCCGCCCTACGTACTGCAAATAAGGAGTCCCGATGTCCCGTCGCGTCTTGATGTTCGCGGTGTTCGCCCTCGGTCTGGCGCCGCTTTCTACCGGCGTGTTTCTGCACGCGCAGTCGCTGGCGCCCGGCGTGCGAGAGGCCGCCTGGTCGCCCGACGGGAAGCGGCTCGTCGTCAGCTGGTTCGATCAGCTGTGGACGATGGCGCCGGATGGAAAAGATCAGAAGCGTTTGAGCATCACGCCTGGTGGTTTCACCAGCGAGCGTGACGCCGCATTCTCTCCGGATGGCAAGACGATCGCGTTTGCCGCCGAAACCAACGGGCAGTTCGATGTGTGGACGGTGCCGGCCGCGGGCGGCGCCGCGACGAAAGTGACGAGCGAGGCCGGCGATGAACGGTGGCCGTCATTCACGAGGGACGGACGGATCATCTACGCCCATCGCCCGGTGAAGGGCGCTTGGGCGATTTACACCAGTTCGGGGGGTTCGAGGGGTTCGGGAGGGGCGGTGACGACGAAGCTGACGCCGGATGACGCGGCCGAGTGGCAGCCGCGCGTGTCGCCCGATGGAGAGTGGGTCGCGTTCGTCTCGGATCGCGAATCGGCGGCCGGCGAAATCGATATCTGGGCGCGCGAAGTGGCGACCGATGCGGCCGCGAAGCCGCGCACGGTGCGCGTGACAAAGACGGCCGGCGCGGAGAGCGCACCGGCGTGGGCGCCCGACAGCAAGCGCATCGCGTACTCCGCCGGTCTTGGCGCGCAGGCGGCGATCTGGGCCATTCAGGTACCGGCGAGTTCGGGGGGTTCGAGAGGTTCGAGAGGTTCGGGGGGTTCCGGAGCCGCGGTGCAGGCCTTTGCGGGGCGGGGATTCAGTGGCGGACATGGCGGCTCGCCGGTGGATCCCGCGGAGTTGCCGGTCCTGGCGTCCAGGCACGGCGGCATCGCCGCATGGTCGCCGGATGGCGAGCAGTTGCTGATCGCAACCTACGAGCCGACCGATCCCGGGTACAACGGCGATCCGCGCCGCAATGATGACGACGTGCCGATGCTGTTTGCCGACGCAAAGGACTACACGCTGTGGCGCGTGGCCGCGCCGCGGCCCGTCGATGCCAACGCCGCCACCGTGCCGACCGCCGACGCGACGTTGACCGCACAGTTCGCCGACGCGTTCGATCGCGTGTGGACGTCGCTGAAGTCGCTCTATTACTCCAGCGGCCCGTCATCGAGCGAGTGGGATGCGCTGAGGACGAAGTACCGCGGCGACGCCGTGGCCGCGAAGGATGCGAAGGCCGCTGAGGATGTCATCGACCGGATGGTGGCCGAGCAACCGCTCATCAAGCGCGGCGCCGAAGCCACGCGCGCGGTCGTGACGTCCGGCAATCCGCTCGCGTCGCAAGCCGGCGCCGACATCCTGGCCAGGGGCGGCAACATCGTCGACGCCGCGATCGCCGTGGACTTCGCGCTGGGCGTGACCGAACCCGACGCGTCGAGCATCGGCGGCGACGGCATGTGCCTGCTGTTTCTCAAAGGGATGTCCGAGCCCGTTGCGATCGACTTCAAGGACATGACGCCAGGGCACGCCACCACGGACAATCCGAAGATCTTCAATCCGAACGGCAGCCGCACCGCGACCGACGGCCCCAGCGTCACCAACATTCCGGGCATCGTGGCCGGCATGGACCTGCTCTATCAGAAGTACGGCAGCAAGAACGTGAGCTGGGCCGACATCATCGCGCCCGCGATCAAGATCGCCGACGAGGGCTTCATTCTGGATGAGGCGTTGCCGACGACGATCGCGGAGGGGCGCGCGCAGTTCGCGAAGTACCCCGAGTCGATGAAGGTCTTCATGCCGGGCGGCAAGGTGCCGAAGGCGGGCGATCGCTTCACGAACAAGGACTACGCCGGAACACTGCGCACGCTGGCGCAGGAAGGCGCACAGTCGTTCTATCGCGGGTCCATCGCCAGGCGCATCGTCGAGGACTTCGCGGCCAACGGCGGCATCATCACCGCGGAAGACCTGGCGCAGTACCGCGCGATCGAGCGCCGGCCGGTCTCGGGCGCCTATCGCGGCAACCTCGTGTTCTCCGCGCCGCCGCCGGTGTCAAGTGGCGCGGACATGATCGAGAAGCTGCAGATTCTCAACAACTACACGCCCAAGCCGGGCGCGTCATACGCCAACGACGCGGACTTCCTCCACTACCTGATCGAAGCGTGGCGCGTGAAGGACAGCGGCGTCCGCATCGCCGATCCGGATCGCTGGCCCATCGAACTCGGGAATCATTTGGAGCCCGGGCACGCGCTCGAGCGGTTCAAACTGATCGACAGGAACACGGTGTACGTGGCTCCGGCCGGCGGTCGCTTCGGCGGCGCCCCGGCGCCGAGCACTGCGGACCCTGGACCCTGGACTCTGGACCCTGGACTCTGGACTCTGGACCCTGGACCCTCGGGTCTCATCGTCCCCGGCTCGCGTATCGGCACGGGCACCACGTCGTTCGCCCTGGCCGACACCGGCGGCAACATGATCGTCTTCACGCAGACGCTCTCCACCTGGGGCGGGAACTACTACGTCTCGAAGGGGCTGGGCTTTCTCTACAACGATCATTTCCGCGGTGGCCGCGGCGGCACCGGCTACGGCTCGATGCTGCCGCTGATGCGCTCCACGTCGACCAGCGTGCCGACGATGCTGTTTGCGCCGCAGCCGGTGGACGGCGGGTCGTACGGCATTCCGGGATTTGCGCCGAAGATGGCGGTGGGCTGCGCGGGCAATTCGTGGATTCCGGCGTCGGTCTACGACATCATCGTCAACGTCATTGACAGCGGCATGAGCGCGCAGCGGGCGATCGAGGCGCCGCGCATCATGATCGGCAACGGTCCCGACGGCAAGGCGCGCACGCAGATCGAAGACCGCATCCCGCGGTCCATTCTCGCAAGCCTTGAAGCGCGCGGGCACTCGTTTCAGAAGATCGGGCGAAAGGGCGAAGTGCGCCAGGGCTACGCGTCGCTGGTGATTCTGAATCCGGCGAAGGGCACGGTGGAGGCGGGCGCGGAGCCGCGGCGCAGCCACGGCGCGGTGGGAATCAACAAATAGTTCGTGAATCTGGTCTGGCGCCCTCGAAGTTCGGGGATCTCTCGAACGAGGTTCATGAGCTGACGCCTCTCGTTCGGGGGATTGCCGACCGTGGTTCGGGAGTCTTCGCCCGTGGATAGGTTCTCTTGACAGGTGAGCCGCGCTCGGTCATGAGATGAGGTGACCTTTGGCGAGCGCTGAGCGAAGCGAGGCTGCTCGCCGAACCGCACGGCCATGCGCAGCCCCCCGAACCACAGGCGACAGCCGCCCGAACCCCGTTCGTCAGTCCCCCGAACGAGAAACGCCCGGCACGACGTGAGTCCTACCGGGCGCGTATCGAACCTCAGTTCAGCTCAGAGTTCTAATCGGTTGGAGCAATCGGTGGCAGCGCGCGCTTGTGATCCGACACCGCCTGCAACTGCTCGATGCGTCGGGCCACGTCGGCGGGCACGGCCGTGGCGCCGTGCTTCAGGTATTGCTCGAGCATGTCGTAGGTGAAGCCCATTTCGG